>DATLYW010000049.1 GCA_035574315.1 Candidatus Zixiibacteriota bacterium | reverse complement strand
TAGGAATCGGTTTACGTCCGGGACGGCCATCGGGAATATTTTCCTCGGGAAAATGCTCCCGGATCCTCGCCCAATGTTCATCGCTGAGTCTCAACATGCGCCGATGATACACGAGTTTCTAATTTTGAGATAGGTTCTAGGAAAATCGTTTATGGAAGGCGATGCCGATCTCGCGGCTTTGAGGATCGATCGCCCGGAGCGCGGCGGTCCGTGGCGAAGGCGGCGCGCGCTGCGCCTCGTGCTCCGGCTCGTCGGGCTGCTCGCGCTCGCCGGCGCCGCCTTCGTCCTCTGGGGCCGATTCCGGCCCGGCATCGAGGTCCGGCTCGCCGCGGTCTCGCTCACTTCCCCGTCGCAGGCGCGAGCCGTGTTGACGGCGAGCGGCTACGTGGTCGCCCGCAGAAAGGCGGCGGTCGCGTCGAAGGGGACCGGTACCCTGGTCTACCTCGGGGTCGAGGAAGGGGACAGCGTCAAGAAAGGGCAAGTGATCGCGCGCCTCGACGACGCCGACGTGGTCGCCGCGCTCCGACGGGCGCAGGAAAACTTGCGGCTCGCGGAGGCCGACCTTCACGACGCCAGGGAAAACCTCGAACGGCAGAGACGGCTGCTGGCGATGAACCTGATCGCTCAGGCGGATTACGATGCCGCCGACGCGCGCTACCAGCGGGTCGTGGCGTCGATCGGCGCGGCGCGATTCGCCGTCGAGGAGGCCCGGGTGGCGGTCGAGAACACCCGGATCGTGGCGCCGTTCGACGGAACCGTGGTCCAGAAAAACGCCGACGTGGGAGAGATCGTCGCGCCGCTGGCGGGTGCGGCGAGCTCGCGCGCGGCGGTCGTCACGATCGCCGACATGTCGTCGCTCGAGGTCGAGGCGGACGTCTCCGAGGCGAACATCACGCGAGTCCTCCCCGAGCAGGAGTGCGAAATCACGCTGGACGCGTACCCCGAGCATCGTTACCCGGGTTACGTGAGCAAGATCGTCCCGACCGCCGACCGGGCGAAGGCGACGGTGATGGTGAAGATCAAGTTCGGTCGGTACGACCGCCGGGTGCTGCCGGAGATGAGCGCCAAGGTCGCGTTCCTCTCGCCCGCGACCGACGCCGGCGGGCGCGACGCCAGGCCTTTTCTCACGGTACCGGAGACAGCCGTGGCCGAGCGCGAGGGCCGGCGCGTCGTCTACCGCGTGCGGGACGGACGGGCGGTCGAGACGCCGGTGGTCATCGGGCGAAAGGTCGCGGGGCTGATCGAGGTCAAGGAAGGATTGAAGGAAGGCGAGCGGGTGGTTTCGAGGGCGACCGAGGCGTTGCGCGACGGCGTCAGGGTAACCGTGAAAGGACAGTGACGCTGCAGCCGTGGAGAGCCCGCTGATCGAGATTCGCAACCTGTTCAAATCGTACCGGCGCGACAGCATCGAGATCCCGGTCCTGCGGAACATCTCGCTTGCAATCGCGCCGGGAGAGTTCGTCGCCCTCATGGGGCCGTCGGGATCCGGCAAGACCACGCTGCTGAACCTGATCGCGGGCATCGACAAGCCCACCGCGGGGACCATTCGGGTCGCGGGCACCGACATCACCGAGCTGAGCGAGAGCGAGCTGGCCGAGTGGCGAGCGCGCCACATCGGCTTTATTTTCCAGTTCTACAATCTCATCCCGGTCCTCACGGCGCTCGAGAACGTCGAGCTGCCCCTGGTGCTGACCCCGCTTTCGAGAAAGGAACGGCGCGCTCACGCGGAGGCCGCGCTGAGGATCGTGGGGCTGGCCGACCGCATGCACCACTATCCGCGCCAGCTTTCGGGCGGCCAGGAACAACGGGTGGCGATCGCCCGGGCCATCGTCACCGATCCGCTGATCCTGGTGGCGGACGAGCCGACCGGCGACCTCGACAAGGTCTCGGCCGAGGAGGTGCTCGATTTGATGGAGCGGCTCAATCGCGAGCTGAAGAAGACCATCGTGATGGTCACCCACGATCCTCGAGCCGCCGAGCGGGCCCGGGCGCGCCGCCACCTGGACAAGGGCGAGCTGGCGTGAGGAGATTCCGGTGGAGCTGCTCAAGCTGCTCTTGCGCAACGCCGTCCGGCACAAGCTGCGAAGCTCGCTCACGGTAATCGGCGTCGGTGTCGCCGTGATGGCGTTCGCCCTGCTGCGCACCGTGGTCAGCGCGTGGTACGCGGGAGTGGAGGCGTCGGCGGCCAATCGCCTGATCACCCGCCACGCGGTCTCGTTCGTCTTTCCCCTGCCGCTCGCCTACCGGGACCGGATCGCGCAGATTCCCGGGGTCACCGCCGTCACGTTCGCCAACTGGTTCTCCGGGGTCTACATCGACAAGAACCAGTTCTTCGCCCGGCTGGCGGTCGATTCGGATACCTTTTTCGAGGTTTACCCGGAGTTCGTGGTTCCCCCGGAGCAGTTCGAAGCCTTCCGCCGGGAACGCAACGCCTGCATCATCGGCCGCGACATCGCGCGGCGCTACGGCCTGAAGATCGGCGACATCATGACGCTCGAGGGAGACGTCTATCCGGGCCGCTGGGAGTTCGTGGTGCGCGGTATCTACGAGCCCCGGGACCAGAGCACCGACCCGGCGACGATGATGTTCCACTACCGCTATCTGGACGAGCGGGTGCGGCGCGAGCTGCCGGAGCGCTCGGGTGAGGTCGGCTGGTACATCGTCCGTATCGACGATCCGGAGAACTCGGCGGCGATCTCCGAGGCGATCGACCGGCTCTTCGCCAACTCGCGCGCCGAGACGAAGACCGAGACGGAACGGGCGTTCCAGCAGAGCTTTCTGTCTGCGGCCAGCGCCGTCATCACGGCGATGAACGTCATGTCGTTCGTGATCATCGGCATCATTCTCCTGGTTCTCGGCAACACGATGGTGATGTCCGCGCGGGAGCGGACGCACGAGTACGCGGTGCTGAAAGCGCTGGGGTTCTCCGGGCGCCAGCTCTGCGTGTTGATCGCGGGCGAGTCGCTGATCCTGTCGGTCCTGGGGAGCGCGGTGGGGCTGGGGGCGACCCTGCCCGCGGTCGAGGCGTTCGAGGCCGCGCTGCCCAAGGGATGGTTCCCCGTCTTCTACGTCAAGCCCGAAACGATCCTCGCCGGTGCCGCGGCGGGGCTCGGCGTGGGCGTGCTCGCGGCGCTGATCCCCGCTCGCCGCGCGCTCGCCACGCGGATCGTCGAGGGGTTGCGCTACGTGGGCTGAGCCGATGGCGGTCCCGCTGAAGTACGTCGTCCGGAGCTCCTGTTCCCGGCGCCTGACCACGTTCCTGACCGCTTCCGGGATCGCGCTCGTCGTGTTCGTCTTCACGGCGGTGTTGATGATGGCGGACGGCGTGCGCGAAACGCTCCGCTCCACGGGGTCGGACGACAACGTCGTGGTGATCCGCAAGGCCGCCATGAGCGAGATCATGAGCATCCTCGATCGCGAGGCGGCCGCGATCGTCTCGGGCCTTCCCCAGGTGGCGCGTCTGCCCGACGGACGTCCGATGAGCTCCCGGGAGATCGTCGTGGTCATCAACCTCGACAAGATCGGGGGGTCGGGCATCAGCAACGTCACCGTCCGGGGCGTGGAGGAGGCGGCGTTCCGGCTGCGGCCGGCCGTGCGGATCGTCGAAGGGCGGGCGTTCCGCTGGGGCGCGCGCGAGGTCGTCGTCGGGGCCGCCATCGCCGGCCGGTTCGCCGGCGCGCAGATCGGCGAGCGGATCAAGTTCGGCGGCGATCAATGGACCGTGGTGGGAACCTTCGCCGCCGACGGGAGCGGCTTCGAGTCCGAGGTCTGGGGGGACAGCCGCCAGATCATGGACGCCTTTCGGCGCTCCTCGTTCTCCACGACCACCCTTCGGCTCGTTCATGCGGAGGCGTTCGAGGAGCTGCGCGCCGTGTTCGAGGCCGACAACCGATTGCAGCATCTCAGCGTCAAGCGGGAGAAGGCGTTTTTCGAGGAGCAGTCGGAGATGATGGCCACGTTCATCCGCATTCTCGGAATCTTCGTGACGGTGATTTTCAGCTGCGGCGCCACCATCGGCGCCATGATCACCATGTACGGGGCGGTGGCCAACCGGACGGTCGAGATCGGCACGCTGCGCGCGCTCGGTTTTCACCGGCGCAGTATCCTGCTGGCGTTTCTGCTAGAATCCCTCGTGCTTTCCGTGAGCGGCGGGGCCGCCGGCCTCGGTCTCGCCTCGCTGCTCCGATTCTTCACGATCTCGACGCTGAACTTCGGGTCGTTCGCCGAGCTGGCGTTTTCGTTCGCGCTCTCGCCGGGAATCGCCGCCGCCTCGCTGGGCTTCGCCGTGCTCATGGGGCTGGCCGGGGGCTTTCTTCCGGCGGTTCGCGCGGCGCGCCTCGACATCGTCCACGCCTTGCGTGCGGCGTGATGCGGCTCGGGCGGGATTCCGACCCGGCCGCTTCGCGGCGTTCGACGGCCGATATTGAAACCGGCAGGCGGGAACCGGGAAACGTCAATAGGTGTCGAACATCCGCTGGATCTCGTCGGCGTTGGAGGTTTTCGTGAGCGCCAGCGAGAGCAACAGGCGGGCCTTCCACGGCGGGAGGTTGTCGCCGGCGACGAAGCCGCGGCGCGCCAGGCCGGGGCTCCGGACGACTCGCCCGGCAGCAACGCGGCTGCACAGGCACATGATCATCCCCTTTTCCTTGTACATCCGGTCGAAAGCCTCGTCCTCCGCCGGCGTGGGGCGGCCGGCCCCCGTGCCGGCGCTGACGATGCCGCGGGCGCCCGCCGCCGCGGCGGCCTCGATCATCCTGCCGTCGGCGCCGACGTAGGAGACCACGATGTCGACGCGCGGCAGCGACCGCATGTCGCGGACATCGAACTCGGTTTCGACCGTGTGCTTCTTCACCGGGGAATGATAATAGACGACCCTGCCGTCGCCGTCCGCGTATCCGAGCGGTCCGAGGTCGCGCGACTGGAAAGCCTCGACTCGATAGGTCGCATTCTTGGTGACGTCGCGGCCGTTGAAGATCGTGTCGTTCATCACCAGCAGGCAGCCGCGTCCGCGCGAAGCGGGATCGGCGGCGACCCGGACCGCGTTCACCACGTTGAGATAGCCGTCCGCGCTGATCGCGGACGCGGGCCGCATCGCGCCGACGAGCACGACGGGCTTGTCGGTCTTGAGCGTCAGGTTGAGAAAATAGGCCGTCTCCTCGATCGTGTTGGTGCCGTGGGTGACGACGATGCCGTCGGCCCGGTCCTCGTCGAAGATCGCGTGGATCGTGCGCACCAGATCGAGCCAGTCCTTGTCGACGAGCGCGTGACTGGGGAGCCGCCGGAACGGGACCTCGCGCACCTCGGCGATCGTCTTCAACTCGGGAAGCTGCGCCAGAAGCTCGCCCTCGCCCAGCCGTTTGCCCGCCTCGATATACCAGGCCAGGTCCAGGCGGTCCTTGCCGAGCGAGTCGATCGTTCCGCCGGTGATGATCAGCGCGATGCGCGGTAAACTGCTCATGATTGAACGGGTCCTTTCTCGATCAGCGTGGGGATAGCTGTTCTTAGCCCAGCGGCAAGAGCAGTTCAAGACGGCGCCGCCGCAGCGCGGGCGATCACGAAGCGAAGGCGGGGAGCACCTCGCGCCCGAAACGCTCGATCTGTTCGCGCCGAGCGGGCCAGTAGGGGACCATGAACTGCAGGCCGACGTGCACGGCCCCCGCCGCTCGAAAGCGCATCAGCGCCTCGGCGACCTGAGCGGGGCTGCCGCGCAGGGAGTCTTCCTGCTGCGGCACGTCGCGTTCGGTCAGCTCGACAGGGAGGCAGCAGGCGAGCTGCACGTCCGCGGGATCCCGGCCCGCCTCGCGCGCGCAGCGGCGGACGTGCTCGAAGCGGCGGGTCAGCTCGGAGGGCGTGATCCTGACGAAGTACGGAAACCAGGCGTCGCCGTAAACGCCGGCGCGGCGCTGCGCCCGGCGCCCTTCGCCGCCGATCCAGATGGGCAGCCGCGGCTTTTGGAAGGGCTTCGGGTTGAAGGCGATGTTCTCGAACCGGTAATAACGGCCGTCGAAGCTCGCGCGCTCGTCGCTCCACAGTCGCGCGAGCAGGCGCAGCTGCTCGTCGGAGACCTCGCCGCGCTCGGCGAACGGCGCGTTGAGCGCGGCGAACTCCTCGCGCATCCAGCCGACGCCGAGACCGAGGACGAGCCGGCCGTGCGAGAGGTGATCGATCGTGGCCGCGGTCTTGGCCCAGTAGAGCGGATGGCGGTAGGGCATGACCATCACGCTCATGCCGAGACGGATCTTTTCCGTGCAGCCGGCGAGAAACGCAAGGCACGTGAGCGGCTCGAAGAACGGACGGTCCGGCGGCACGATGAAGGTGGACTCCCGGCTGTAGGGATAAGGAGTCTCGATCGTCCAGGGGATCACGATCCGATCGGCGGCCCAGACGCAGTCGTATCCCAGGGATTCGGCCTGTCGAGCAGCACTCATCAGAGTGTCGCGGCTTGCGGCTCTGCCGGAGACGGGAAGAAAGACGCCGAACTTCATCGCCGTTGCGCTTCGCCCTAAAGGCCGAGATAGGATTCGCCTCGGCCTTCTTCGCGATACAGGCCGAAGGCGTCGAGGATCGGAGCGTCGTTCATGGAGAAGAGCAGAGCCTCCTCGTTGGGGGAGGTGTTGGCATGCTCGTGCCAGTGCCAGAGCGGTACGATGAAGGTGTCTCCCTTCCGCCAGTGAAACGGCCGTCCGTCGATGGTCGTCGTGCCGCTGCCGCGAAACACGTGGTAGATCGCGGTGCTCGTGTGGCGGTGCGGAGCGGTTCGCTGGCCCGGGTGAAGGAGCTGGATCCGGCAGGAGAGCGTCGGCAGGGTCGGCCCGCCGGTCAGCGGGTTGGCGTACTCCAGGGCGTACCCCTCGTAGGGATGCGGCGGTCCTTCGGCCAGGCGCTGAAGCGCGGCATAGGTGTCGCGCCAGCGATAGTGCAGCGGGGCGGACCGCGTACCCTCGGGCGGCGCCACAGGCCGGACGGAGCCCCAGGGCAGTGCGGCGGAGGCGCTTTTCACCGGCAGCCGCTTTTCGGGATAAGGCTCGAAAGAAATCACCTGCAGGGCCTGGATGAAGGGAACGTCCAGGCCGTCGATCCAGATCACGGGCTCTCCACCCTCGTGGGCGTGCTCGTGCCAGGCCCAGCGCGGCGTCAGGATCAGGTCGCCGTCCTCCATGGCCATTTTGCAATGATCGACGTTGGTGTAGGCTCCCTTGCCCTGGAGGATGAAACGCACGGCGGACATCGTGTGGCGGTGCGGCGGCGCCACCTCGCCCGGCTGGATGAGCTGGAACGTGAGCACCATCGTGTGGCTCGTCATCTCCAGATCGGCCACGCCGGGGTTGACCAGCCGGAGCGTGCGGCGCTCGGCGGTTCCGCGCTCGAGCGTCACGTGCTCGCGGGCCTGGAGCAGGGCGTCCAGAACGTCGGCCCACGGCCAGAGATGAGGAACGACTTTGGTTCTCGGGTCGGCGGGCCGATCCGCCGCGGGAACGCGCCAGAGCCCCGAAATCCACTTTCCGCGGAGGCGCTCGTCGAGGTCCTTCAGCCGTAGATTCTCTTCCGCCATCGATGCTCCGCGTCGGGCGTGACGCCGCTCGACGCCCGGTCGCGGGCCGCCGTCGGCGTCGGTGTGCGTGACCAGTCATTATCCAATGGCCTCGGCGTTGTCAATTTGACTTGGCGCGCGGACAGGCCACGCCCACCCGGAGCGCGGCCCGAAGCGCGCGGCCACGCGAGACCGTGCGCGGATTGGGAGCGGTGGGACCTCCCCGCCGGGCCGGAGGTTGACGCGCCGGGCGGGCCACGTTAACGTAGGGAATGCTCTTGAGGTTTCCTGGCGGGCGGTCGTTGCATATCCACTCTGTCCATCCTCGCGCATAAAGAGTTCCAAGGCCGAGCCGAGCGTCGGGTTCGCGCCGCCAGTCGGCGCAGGCAGAGGCGCGCGCCGGCCCCGCAGGAGCGCGGACGGTGATCGTTTGCTTGACCTGAGAGTATCGTTGTGCTGTATGGAGTGAAGGCCGGATTCCGATGAAAGTCAGCGCCATCAAAGGTTTTTCCGACGTGCTCCCGGGGGATGTGGAGACCTGGCAGGTCGTCGAGGAGCAGGCGCGGAAGATGTTCGCCGCATACAATTTCTCCGAGATCCGGATCCCGATCCTGGAGAAGACCGAGCTGTTTACACGCTCGATCGGTGAAACCACCGACATCGTGGAAAAGGAGATGTACACGTTCGCCGACCGGGACGCCAAAGGGTCGCTGCTGACGCTGAGGCCCGAAGGCACCGCGGGCGTGGTGCGGGCCTACGTCGAGAACGAGCTGTACAAGACCGAGCCGGTGCGCAAGCTCTTCTACGTCGGTCCGATGTTTCGCCGCGAGCGCCCCCAGAAGGGCAGGATGCGCCAGTTCCACCAGATCGGGGCGGAAGCGCTGGGGCGCTCCGACCCGTTCATCGACGCCGAGCTGCTGCTGCTGCTCAACGATTTTTTCGCGGCGGTCGGCGTCGGGGGGGCATCACTGCAGCTCAACTCGCTCGGCTGCGTGCGCTGCCGGCCACCGTACCGGGAAGCGCTGCAAAAATACCTCCGCGAGCGCGAAGCTCAGCTGTGCTTCAATTGCCGGCAGCGGATCGAGCGCAATCCGTTGCGGGTCCTGGATTGCAAGGAGCCCGGCTGCACGGAGAAGACACGGAACGCGCCGTCGATCCTCGAACATCTCTGCGAAGCGTGCCGGGAGCACCTCGAAGCGGTCCAGCGCCTGCTCGGGGCCGCGGATGTGGCGTTCGCGCTGAATCCGCGCATGGTCCGCGGCCTCGACTACTACTGTCGAACCGCTTTCGAATGGATCAGCGATCAACTCGGCGCCCAGAACGCGATCGCCGCGGGCGGACGCTACGACGGTCTGGTTCATGACCTGGGAGGTCCGTCGATCCCCGGCGTCGGCTTCGCGATCGGAGTGGAACGGCTCGTGCTCCTGCTCAAGCTCAAGGGTCCGCACGGGCCGCGCGGCCCCGCGCTCTACGTCGTCGCGATCGGAAGGCGGGCGCGCGAGTGGGTTTTTCCGCTGGTGCGCTCGCTGCGGCGGCAGGGACTGACGGTGGAAATGGACGGCGAGGAGAAGAGCCTCAAAAGCCAGATGCGCCGGGCGGACAAGCTCAAGGCGGAGACGGTGCTGATCGTCGGCGACGACGAGCTGGCCCGGGGGCGACTGATCGTACGCGACATGAGAAAGCAGCGACAGGAGGAGATCGCGGCGGAGCGCGCCGAAGCGGAGCTGCTGGCGAGAAAGGCGGGCGGCTAGGCCCATGGAACGAGTGTTCGACGAACCCCTGGGAGACTGGAAGCGGAGCTGTTACTGCGGCGAGCCGCGGATCGAGTCCGCGGGCCGGGAGCTGACCGTCGCCGGCTGGGTCCACAGCCGGCGCGATCACGGCGGCCTGATCTTCGTCGACCTGCGCGACCGTAGCGGGCTTCTCCAGGTGGTGTTCAACCCGGCGGTGAGCGCCGCCGCCCACGAGAAGGCGAAGCAGCTTCGCGCAGAGGACGTGATCGCCGTCCGCGGCGCGCTCGAACGCAGGCCGCCAGACACGGTCAACGCGCAGCTCGCCACCGGAGCGGTCGAACTGCTCGGCCGCGAGCTCAAGCTGCTCAACGCCGCGCAGGTGCCGCCGTTCCCGATCGAGGACGAGACCGAAGCCAGCGAAAACACGCGCCTCAAGTACCGCTATCTCGATCTGCGCCGGCCCAAGAGCCTGGGCCACCTGATTCTCCGCTACCGCATGACCAAGCTCATCCGGGACTACCTCGACGGGCTGGGTTTCATCGATGTCGAGACGCCGGTGCTCACCAAGAGCACGCCCGAGGGAGCCCGCGATTACCTGGTTCCGAGCCGGATCTATCCAGGGAAGTTCTACGCGCTGCCGCAGTCGCCGCAGCTCTTCAAGCAGATCCTGATGGTTGCCGGCCTGGACCGCTACTACCAGATCGTCAAGTGCTTCCGCGACGAGGACCTGCGCGCGGACCGGCAGCCCGAGTTCACCCAGCTGGACATGGAGATGTCGTTCGTCCAGAGCGGGGACGTCATCGAGGTGACCGAAGGCATGATCGCGCTGCTGTTCCGCGAGCTCAAGGGAATCGACCTGCCGCGGCCGTTTCCGAAGCTCACCTGGAAGGAGGCGATGGATCGTTACGGATCGGACAAGCCCGACATCCGTTTCGGCCTCGAGCTGAGCGATTTCACCGAGGTCTTGCGTGGCTCCAAGTTCAAGGTCTTCGCCTCGGCGATCGAAAAAGGCGGCGTGGTCAAGGGAATCCGGGTGCCGGGCGGCGGCGGGCTGTCGCGCAAGGACCTCGACGATCTCACCCCGCTGGCGGCGACCTACGGCGCCAAAGGAGTGGCCTGGACCCGGCTCGCCCCGGAGGGCTGGCAGTCGCCGATCGCGAAATTCCTGTCCGAATCGGAGCGCAAGGCGATCGAGCAGGCCGCGGGAGCCCGGCCGGGCGACGTGATCGTCTTTTCGGCCGACGACGCCGGGGTGGTTCATGAGACGCTCGGCAACCTGCGGATCCATTTCGGGCGGAAGCTCGAACTGATTCCGGAGCGCCAGTATGCGCCGGTGTGGATCGTGGAGTTTCCGCTGCTCGAGCTCGACCCGGAGCAGGGGCGCTACGCGGCGGTGCACCATCCTTTTACGGCGCCGCTGGACGCCGACCTGGCCCTGCTCGACAGCGATCCACTCAAGGTGCGCTCCAAGGCTTACGACCTTGCTCTGAACGGGCTGGAGATCGGTGGCGGCAGCATCCGGATTCATCACCTCGGGTTGCAGAAGAAGATGCTCGCGCTCATGGGGATCGGCCCGGAAGAGGCCGAGGCGAAATTCGGCTTTTTCCTCGAAGCGCTGAGCTACGGCGCGCCCCCGCACGGGGGGATCGCGCTCGGCATCGACCGGCTCGCGATGGTGCTGAGCGGAGCGCGCTCGCTCCGGGACGTGATCGCCTTCCCGAAGAGCCAGCGAGCGGTCTGTCTGCTCACCGACGCCCCTTCGACCGTCGACCCGAAGCAGCTCCGGGAGCTCGGCATCCGCATCGTCGCTGCGGATTGAGGATCGGCCTTGAGGCGACCACGGCCATTTGTTGCGTTGCGGCCCATGCTGAAGCGGCTGCCGGTGCTGGCGCTCGCGCTCGCGGGCTGCACGTTCGGGCCGGGAAACATCCAGACCCGGCATTCGACGGATATCCAGGCACGCAAGGTGAGGCGGATCGCGGTGGTGACGCCGGAGACCGCCCAGCCGGCGCAGAAACCGAAGGTTCCCTTTACCTCGGGGCGCGAGGCGAAAAACTCCGAAAGGGAGATTTCGGAAACGCTCGCGCGGCAGCTCTATGCGGCGATGGCCGCGGCTCCGGGCTGGCAGATCGTCGCGGAAAGCGAAGTGCGGGAGGTTGCCGGCACGGTCTCGACGGAGGGGGAGGCGGCCCGCCTGCGACGGATCGGGGAGATGGTCTTCGCCGACGCGGTGCTGGTCGGACGCGTGCAGCGCTACCGCGAGCGCGTGGGCGACGAATGGGGCGCGAAAAGCCCGGCGTCGGTCGCCTTCGTGCTCGAGCTGATCGACGTGCGCAGGGGCGACATCGTCTGGTCCGCGCGCTTCGACGAAACGCAAAAGCCCCTCAGCGAGAACATCTTCGCCCTGGGCGAGATCAGCCAGCGGGGAGTGCGCTGGCTCAGCGCCGAGCAATTGCTGCACGAGGGAGTGAAGAAAGCCGTCGGGCAGCTGCACCAGCTGCTGGTCAGGACGCGGGCCTGAGCGGCGGCGCCGAGAGCTCGGCTCCGGGCGCCGCGGCGGATGGTTCCGCGGTGAAAGGCCTGCCGATCGCCCGGCCGATCCGGTCCCCCAGATCCTGCAATCGGCGCCTTCCGGCGCGGTCGATGAGGACCGTCGCCCCGAAGCAAGTCACCAGCCGCAGAGCCGGAGCGGGAAAACGCTCGGCGGCCGAGGAGCCGGCGACAGCGAAGCCGCCGTAAACCTGGTCCGTTCCCAGGTGGAGGCGCTCGATCTCGCCGTAGGGAAGCGTGAGCCGGGCGCCGCCGAGCAGCGCGCGCTTGACGAAGATCGCCACGCCGCGACGATGGTCGAAGGTGACCGTGCGCTTGAGCGTGACGAGATAGACCGCGACGCCGAACAGGATCACGTTCATGACCGGAAAGTACCAGAGGTCGGCCGCGGGCCCCTCGAATCCCCGGCGCGCGACCGCGAGCACGATCGGAATCGAAACGGAAAGCAACGTCAGGGCGATACCGAGGCAGAGAAAGGCCGGAAAGCGGGCGCCCTGCCAGACCAGGCTCAGCCGGTCCGCGTTCTCCTCGGCGACGCGAAACCCCAGGCGGTTGCCGATCGCCTCGAAGCGGGCCGGGTCGCCGTTCATTGAAGAGTCCGCGCTTGCGATCGGTCCCGGACGCGCCCGGCGGGCCCTCGCCGGCGAAGACGATGGATCGGTACCTCTGCGCAAGTTTCGATCGGGATCCTTCGATGAAAGCCGGCGCTCGACGGCGGCGCCGTACGTCCCGGAGCACAAAGACTTTGGAATCGCGACTTCCCGCGTCTTGGCTGCTCCAGGGCCGTCCGTCGTTCTGTCGGCCAGGCTGCGAAGTTGGTTTGCATGCGGTGCGGCGCGGGGGTCAGGATCTCCCCTTCTGCTCGCGATAGAAGTCCCTGAAGCGGTAGCTCTGCTGGCGGATCAGCTGGTGGTAGGACCCGAAGCGTTCTTCGGGCTGCTCGACGGCGTCGAGCCGGTCGGCCCCGTCGGAGTCGGCGTCGCGAAAGACTTTCAGGTGCCGATAGGTGGTGGAGCGCTCGGCAGGAACGCGGCCCAGCTCGCGGATCAGCGAGCGGAACTGCGACGGCTTCATCAGCTGCCCGTGGCCCGAGCCGGCGGCGGTCGAGATGCTCTCGTTGATCAGCGTTCCACCGAAGTCGTTGGCTCCGGCGAGCAGCGCCGTCTGCGACAGCTTCGGTCCCTCCTTCACCCACGAGACCTGAAGGTTGGGAATCCAGCGGTTAAGGGCAAGGCGCGAGACCGCGTACATCTTGAGAACTTCGGCGCCGGTCGCGCCGGACCGCAGGCCGGCGATCTTGCGGCGCTGCGCCATCGGCGCTTCCTCGTACACGAAGCTGAGCGGTACGAACTCGGTGATCCCTCCGGTGCGCCGCTGGATGTCGCGGAGGATGCTCAGGTGGATCGCCTTGTCGCGCGAGCTCTCGATGTGGCCGTACATGATCGTGGACGTCGTCGGGATCCCGACCTCGTGTGCGGTCTGGATCAGATGAATCCACTGCGCCGTCGTGATGCGGCCCGGCGAGATCTGCCTGCGGACCTCGTCGACCAGGACCTCGGCCGACGTTCCTGGCAGGCTGCCGACGCCCGCCTCCTTCAGCGCGACGAGATAGTCCCGGACGCCGACACCCGTCAGCGTCGCTCCGTAGAGCACTTCCTCCGGCGAAAAGCCGTGGATGTGGAGATCGGGAAGCGCCTCCTTGAGCGCCCGGCAGAGGTTGACGTAGTGCCAGCCGTCCATTCCCGGCGCAAGTCCCGCCTGGACGCAGACCTCGGTTGCCCCGAGCTCCGCCGCCTCGCGGGCGCGCCGGACGATCTCCTCGACCGGCAGGAAATAGCCCTCTTCCGCCAGATGGCCCCGGCTGAAGGCGCAGAAGCCGCAGGCCTTGACGCAGACATTGGTGAAGTTGATGTTGCGGTTGACTACGTAAGTAACGATGTCGCCGACGGTCTTTTCCCGGAGATAGTCGGCCGCAGCCGCCAGGGGCAGGAGCTCGGGGCCTTCCGCGTCGAAGAGCTGCGTGATCTCGTCGATGGAAAGCTCGTGATCCGAGAGCGCCCGGTCGAGGATACGGGCCGTGGAAAGCCGTGTGGACGAGAGAAGGCGATCGAGCGCGGTTTGCAACGCGGTGGACGTCATGCGGGGAATCTAGCCTTTCACCGGAGCAAAGACAATGCGGCGGGCTTACCGGCCGGCCCAGTAGCGAGCCAGCTCTTGAAGGAAGGTGAGCGTGGTGAAATCGCGCATGCGGTCGAGATAGACCCTGCCGTTCAAGTGGTCGCACTCGTGCTGGATGATGCGCGCGTGAAAGCCGGTGGCGGTGAAGCGCAGATCGTCTCCCCGGCGGTCCCAGGCCTCGACCCGGACCGCGCGGTAGCGCGGCACCTTGCCCCGCAGATCGGGGATGCTGAGGCAGCCCTCCCAGTCCTCCTCGAGATCCTCGCCCGCCGGAGCGATGACCGGATTGACCAGCACCGTCAGCGGCACGGCGGGCTTGTTCGGGTAGCGGGGGTTTTCCGCCACCTCGAGCACCGCGATCCGCTTCGACTCGTGGACCTGGTTGGCCGCAAGGCCGACGCCGTCGTATTCCCGCATCGTCTCGATCATGTCGTCGATGAGCTTCTGGACGGCGGCGCTTTCGAGCTCCTCCCTCTCGACACGGTCCGCGGGGCGGCGCAGCACGGGATGTCCGAGCCGTGAAACCTTCAGGATCGACATGGATTTTCTCTTAGCACAGGGCCGCAGACGGTGGAAGGGCGGAGCTGTGAGCCCGGTTGCCTTGACAATGGAGACCTAAGGAGTCTATATTTCAATTCAGCCATGAGGCGCTCCCGAACCACGGAGAGAAGCTCGTTGATGAACGTCGGGCGGCGGGTGGACTACGCGATCCGCGCGCTGTCCTATCTCGCCGGGCAGCCCGAAGGAAAGATCGTGAGCCGCGCGGATATCGAGCGCAGCCAGGACATTCCCCCGTTCTATCTTTCCAAGATCATGAAGGATCTGGTGGCGGGAGGGCTGGTTCAGTCGCACGTCGGCTCTAAAGGAGGGTTCACGCTGGCCAAGCCCGCGGACTCGATCACGATCAAGGACATCTACGAGACCGTCGAGCGGCCGCTGGTCTTGATGGAGTGCGTGGAGAAAGGAGCGAGCTATTGCTCGTACTGTCCGGTCTGCCTGCAGAAGTCGATCTGGGAGCAGGCGCAAGCGGTGCTGGCGAGGTTCCTGGACAGCATCGCGATTCGGGACATCGCGGACAAGCAGGGGTTGCGGGGGCGCCTGTCGCCGCCGCGTGTCCAGACGGCCGGTTAGCGCACACAGACGAATGTTGGAGATCAAGAATCTACGCGTCAAGGTGGAGGAGAAGGAGATCCTGCGCGGCATCGACCTGCGGGTCGGGGCGGGCGAGGTCCATGCGATCATGGGGCCGAACGGGTCGGGCAAGAGCACGCTGGCGCACGTTCTCGCGGGAAGGGAGAGCTATCAAGTCGTCGAGGGCGAGGTCGTCTATCGCGGCAAAGACCTCCTGGCGATGACCCCGGAAGAACGGGCGCGAGAAGGGGTATTCCTCGCGTTTCAGTATCCGGTGGAGATCCCCGGCGTGAGCACGAGCTATTTCCTCAAGGCCGCGCTGAACGCGGTGCGCAAACATCGCGGCCTCGAAGAGCTGGACGCCATGGAGTTTCTCGCGCTGATCAAGGAAAAGGCGCGGCTCGTGGAAATGGATGAGGCGTTGATCAATCGACCGCTCAACGAGGGTTTCTCCGGCGGCGAAAAGAAGCGCAACGAAGTGCTCCAGATGGCCGTGCTCGATCCGAGCCTCGCGATCCTCGACGAGACCGACTCCGGCCTCGACATCGACGCGCTGCGCGTGGTCGCCGCCGGCGTCAACGCGTTGCGCTCCCCTGAGCGGGCGATGATCGTGATCACCCATTATCAGCGGCTGCTCAATTACGTCGTTCCCGACTACGTCCACGTCCTGTACGACGGGCGGATCGTGAAATCCGGCGCCAGGGATCTCGCCCTGGAGCTCGAGGTCAAGGGTTACGACTGGGTGAAGAGCGAGTCGGCCGCCCTGCAGTGAGCCGCTCCGGGCACGCGCTTCCGATGATTGCAACCCGAACGAAAGAGCACTACGTCGCGGTCTTTTCCCGCTACCGCAAAAACGGCATCGGGCGGGGCCCTTCGTGGCTCGAGGACTTGCGCGAGGAGGCGATCCGGGCCTTCGCGCAGCTCGGCTTTCCGACGCAAAAGGACGAGGAGTGGAGGTTCACCAGCATCGAGCCGATCGTCGCGCGCCCGTTCGAGAGGGCCAACGGCGTGCCGTGGAGCCCGCCGGCGAAGGAGATCTTCAGCCTCTCGTTCGCCGACCCGGCCTTCAGCCGCCTGGTGTTCGTCGACGGGCGGCTTGCGGCAGAGCTTTCGAGCCTGCGCGGCGCCGCCCAAAGCGTCGAAGCCGGCAGCCTGGCGCGGGCGATCGCGGACGATCACGAAATCGTGCGCGCGCATCTCGGTCGCTGCGCGGGCCACCGTGATCGCAGCTTCGTGGCGCTGAACGCCGCGTTTTTCGAGGACGGGGCGTTCGTTCACGTGCCGCGCGGCGCAGTGCTGGAGGAGCCGCTCTACCTGATCTTCGTTTCCCGCGGCGGCGAGCGCCCGGCGGCGGTGCACCCGCGCAACCTGCTGGTGTGCGGCGAGGCAGCTTCCGCCCGGGTCGTGGAGTGCTATATCGGCCTGGAGGCCGGGACCTACTTCGACAACCCCGTCACGGAGATCGTGCAGGAGCCGGGGGCGGTGCTCGATCACTACCGGCTGCAGCGCGAGGGCGCAAACGGGCTGCATGTGGGAGAGGTCGTCGCACGGGTGGGGCGGGGCGCCAGCCTGACGGCGCACGGCATCACGCTCGGGGGAGCGCTGGTGCGTAACGACGTGCGGGTGGCGCTGGACGGGGAGGGCGCGCAGTGCGTCCTCAACGGGCTTTATCTCGTGGACGGCGCGCGGCATGTCGACAACCACACGAGAATCGATCACCTCAAGCCGCACGCGACGAGCTTCGAGCTCTACAAGGGTATTCTCGCGGGCAACGGGCACGCGGTCTTCGACGGGAAGATCCTGGTGCACAGGGGGGCGCAGAAGTCCAACGCCCGGCAGGTCAACCGCAACCTCTTGCTCTCCGACGGGGCCGGCGTCAACACGAAGCCCCAGCTCGAGATCTACGCCGACGACGTCAAGTGCAGCCACGGCTCGACCATCGGCCAGCTCGACCGCGATGCGCTCTTCTACCTTCGCTCGCGCGGACTGGATCTCGCCGGCGCCCGAAGCCTGCTGAGCTACGCCTTCGCGAGCGAGGTGGTGAACCGGATCCGCATCCCGCCGATGCGGGCCGGGCTGGACGAGTACGTGCTGGGCAAATTTACCGTGACGGACGGTTGAAGATTCCGATGGAAGCGCTTCCCAAAAGAGCCGCGGCCGCTTTCGACGTTTATCGCGTTCGCGAGGATTTCCCCGTGCTGCACCGCATGGTGCGCGGCAAACCGCTGGTCTACCTGGACAACGGCGCGACGAGCCAGAAGCCGCGCTCGGTGATCGACACGATCACGCGTTACTACAGTCTGGAGAACGCCAACGTCCACCGCGGGGTCCACTACCTCAGCGCCCAGGCGACCGACGCCTACGAAGCCAGCCGGGAGAAGCTCCGACGCTTCATCAACGCCGGCGCGGCGCACGAGATCATCTTCGTCCGCGGCGGCACCGAGGCGATCAACCTGGTGGCGCAGAGCTATGCCCGGACGTTTCTGAAGGAGGGCGACGAGATCGTCGTCTCGGCCATGGAGCACCACTCGAACATCGTGCCGTGGCAGATGGTCTGCGCGCAGGTGGGAGCCCGCCTGCGCGTCATTCCGATCAACCACGACGGCGAGCTGGTGCTCGAGGAATTCGAGCGGCTGTTGAACGAGCGCACCAAGCTCGTGGCCGTCACGCACGTTTCGAACGCGCTGGGGAGCGTCGTGCCGGTGAAGGAGGTCGTCCGGTTGGCCCACGCGCGGGGCGCGCCGGTCCTGGTCGACGGCGCGCAGGCGGTACCGCACCTCAAGGTCGACGTCCGTGAGATCGGCTGCGACTTCTATGCGTTTTCCGGACACAAGATGTTCGGCCCGACGGGCATCGGCGTGCTCTACGGCCGCGCCGAGCTTCTCGAAGCGATGCCGCCGTACCAGGGCGGCGGCGACATGATCAGCCTGGTGACGTTCGAAAAGACCCATTACAATGTCCTGCCGTACAAGTTCGAGGCCGGAACGCCCCATATCGCGGGCGGCATCGGACTGGGGGCGGCGGTGGACTATCTCGAGGCTCTCGACTGGACCGCGGTCGAGG
The DNA here is from genome assembly GCA_035574315.1 of Candidatus Zixiibacteriota bacterium. Classification (NCBI taxonomy): domain Bacteria; kingdom Pseudomonadati; phylum Candidatus Zixiibacteriota; species Candidatus Zixiibacteriota bacterium. Next base: position 69,914 of record DATLYW010000049.1, on the reverse strand, counting down.
CGCACGAGCGCGAGCTGTTGCGCTATGCGACCGAAGCCCTGTCGTCGGTTCCCGGCCTGCGGATCATCGGGACGGCCAGGGAGAAGGCCGGGGTGGTGTCGTTTGTTTTCGACGACATCCACGCTCACGACGTGGGCACCATCCTCGACCAGGAGGGCGTGGCGGTGCGCGCCGGGCATCACTGCGCGATGCCGGTGATGCAGCGCTTCGGCGTCCCGGCGACCACCCGCGCATCCTTCGCGTTTTACAACACCCGCGAGGAGGTCGACTCGCTGGTGCGAGGGCTCCACCGGGTTCTCAAGGTGTTCGGCTGATGTCGGATCTGGACGAGCTGTACCAGGAGGTGATCCTGGACCACAACAAGAGCCCGAGGAACTTCCGGCCGATGACGAACGCCAACCGGAAATCCGAGGGCTACAACCCGCTGTGCGGGGATCACGTCACCGTCTACCTGCAGCTGGTGGACGGAGTGATCGCGGACATCAGCTTTCAGGGCTCGGGGTGCGCGATTTCCAAGGCATCGGCTTCTATGATGACGGCGGCGCTGAAGGGCAAGACGGAGAAGGAGGCGGAAGAGCTGTTCCACAGCGTGCACCGCATGCTCACCGGGCAGAGCACAGGGGAGGAAGCCGCGGTCGGGAAGCTCAGGATTCTCGCCGGCGTGGCAAAATTCCCGACGCGCGTGAAATGTGCTACTCTGGCCTGGCATACGGCCAACGCGGCGCTCAAGGGCGCCAAGGAGCCGGTGACGACGGAGTAGGGCCGGCGGGGCAAGGGTTTTATGAAAAGCGAACGACCCCTGACCCTCAGAAGGGATTGCGAGGCGGTGATGATTCCGAGCGGAGAACGGATAACGCTCCGCGCCGGGAGCTCGGCGTGGCTCACCCAATCGCTCGGCACCGGCTTCACCGTCATGACGGATCGCGGTTACATGGTCCGTATCGACGGGCGGGACGCGGACGCGATCGGCCTGGAGCCGCCGGCGCAGTCGTGGCGGGAAGGCGACGAAGAGAGGCGGGACGCGGCGACCGTCGAGAAGCGGGTCTGGGAGCAGCTGCGCTCGTGCTTCGATCCGGAAATCCCGGTGAACATCGTCGACCTCGGCCTGATCTACCGCTGCTCGGTGGCCCCCGGCCCGGAGGGCTGCCGGGTGGAGGTGCGGTTCACTTTGACCGCGCGCGGCTGCGGCATGGGCCAGTTTCTCAAGCAGGATATCGAGAGCAAGCTCTCCCGGATTCCCGGGGTGGCGGAGGTCGACGTCGAGCTGGTCTGGGATCCGCCCTGGAATCAGAGCATGATCTCGCCTTCCGCGCGGCAGCAGCTCGGCATCGTTTAGGAGTTTCTCGAGGCGAACGATGAGCGCCCTGCAGGACACCGTTCTTGAAGCGCAGGTGCTGGAAGCGCTCCGCACCTGCTTCGACCCGGAGATTCCCGTCAACATTTACGACCTGGGGCTGGTCTACGACGTGAACGTCGACGAGCAGGCGGTGGTTCGCATCCGGATGACTCTGACCTCGCCCCACTGTCCCGCCGTCCAGTCGCTCCCGGCCGAGGTCGAGGGCAAGATCAGGAATATCCCCGGCGTGAGCGACGTCGCGATCGAGCTGGTGTGGGACCCGCCCTGGGATCCGAGCCGGATGTCGGAGGCCGCCAAGCTCCAGCTCGGGATGCTCTAGCGCAGCGCGATTCGGCAGAGCCGGCACCATCCGTGGAAAAAGCGCCCTTCGAACAGCTCGGCGGCGAAGCCGGTCTGAGAAAGATCATCGATACGTTCATCGACCGCGTGTTCGCCGACCGGATGATCGGGTTTTTTTTCCGCGGGGTCGACAAGGCCCGCCTCAAGGAGCTCGAATACCAGCTCGCCGCGGGCCTGCTCGGCGCGGACGTACCCTACACCGGACGGCCGCTCGACGTCGCCCACGCCCGCCACCCCATCATGGGCGGCCACTTCGCGCGCCGCCGCCGGATCCTGGCGGAGACCCTCGAGCTTTACGGAGTTCCCGAACCGATCCGCCGGCTCTGGCTCGATCACACCGATCGGCTGCGCCCGCTGATCACCTCGGACGCGGACTCCGGTTGCGACCCGGTCGCGGCCCGCGAGCGGGCTCGCAAAGCGGGCGCCGGTCCGTCGTGACCTTTCGTTTCCGGATTGTGCGGGAGCATAACGTTGTGCTATTAGACAGCGTTACGACACAGCGCCTGGGCAAGGGCGCCCCCAAGGATCTTCTGCGTGAGAATTGCTGACCTCTACGCCCAGCGGCCGCTAACGGTCTCGATCGAGTTCTTTCCTCCGAAAACGGAAAAAGGCGAAGAAAACCTCTTCGGCGAGATCGAGGAGCTGAAGTCGCTCAAGCCGGCCTTCTGCTCGGTCACCTACGGAGCCGGGGGAAGCACGCGCGAGAAGACGGTGGACCTGGTCGACCGCATCCATCGGCTCTGCGGCCTGGAGACGATGTGCCATCTGACGGTCGTCGGCCAGTCCAAGGCGGAGGCGAGGGGGGTGCTCTACCAGCTCAAGGAGAAGGGAATCGAGAACGTGCTCGCGCTCGGCGGCGATCCGCCGCAGGGGCTGGTGGATTGGCAGCCTCACCCCGACGGGTTCCATCACGCGATCGAGCTGGTGCGCGAGGCGGTGGCGATCGGCGGCTTCTGTATCGCCGTGGCCGGTTTTCCCGAGGTGCATCCCCGGGCGAAGGACCGGGCTTCCGACCTGCGTTACCTGAAGGAGAAGGTGGAGGCGGGGGCGTCGGTGGTGATCACGCAGCTCTTTTTCGACAACGACGATTACTACCGCTTCGTCGAGGATCTGAGAGAGATGGGGGTCCGGGTGCCGATCGTGCCGGGGATCCTGCCGATCCTGTCGGTTCCTCAGGTGCGCCGCTTCACCGCGCTCTGCCGCGCCAAGATCCCGCCCGCGCTCGAGGCCGCGCTGGCGAAGGTCGAGAACGACGACGAAGCGTGCGTGCGCCTGGGGATCGAATACGCGACCCGGCAGTGCGAGGGGCTGCTCCGCTTCGGGATTCCGGGAATCCATTTCTACTCGCTCAACAAGTCCCGTTCCGTGAAAGCGATCTGCCGCAATCTCGGTCTCTGACCACCCTCGTCGTCGCCGACGGATTGAATTCGGGGCGACGCAATAGTACTTTCGAAAGAATTGCGAACCATGGCCCCTGCTTCCAAAGACGTCCCGCAAAGCGCCAGCGAGCAGTCGGAGGTGCGCCGCCAGAAGCTGGAACAGTTCCGGCAGGCGGGGCTGCCCCTTTATCCCAACGATTTCAAGCCGAGCCACTCGACGGCGGAGATCGCCGCGCGGTTCGGCGACTTCAGCGAGGAGCAGCTCGCGGGGATCGAGGAGCGCTTCCAGGTGGCGGGGCGGATCATGACGATCCGCAACTTCGGAAGAGCTTCCTTCTTCCACATTCAGGACGGCTCGGGCCGACTGCAGGTCTACGCGCGCAAGGACCGGCTCGGCGACCGCGGATACGCCCTGTTCCAGGCGCTCGACGCGGGCGACATCGTCGGGGTGCGCGGCCGCCTGTTTCGCACGCGGACCGGCGAGTTGACGGTCGAGGCGGAAAGCGTCCGGCTGCTCGCCAAGTGCCTGCACCCGTTGCCGGAGAAGTGGCATGGGCTGGCCGACGTCGAGGCGCGCTACCGCCAGCGCTATCTCGACCTGATGGTGAACCCGGAAGTGCGACGGGTCTTCGAGACCCGCTCGCGCATCGTGCGCCTGGTGCGCCGTTTCTTCGAGGAGCGGGGTTTCCTGGAGGTGGAAACCCCGATGATGCACCCGATCCCCGGCGGCGCGGCGGCGCGGCCGTTCGTCACGCACCACAACGCTCTCGACATGGACCTCTATCTGCGGGTGGCGCCGGAGCTGTTCCTCAAGCGCCTGCTCGTCGGGGGCATCGAGCGCGTCTTCGAGCTCAACCGCAGCTTCCGCAACGAAGGCATCTCGGTGCGCCACAATCCGGAATTCACGATGCTGGAGTTCTATCAGGCCTACGCGACCTTCGAGGACCTGATGACGCTCACCGAGGAGCTGTTCTCCGCGCTCGCGCGCGAGGTCACTGGCGGCGCGCGGCTCACGTACGAGGGACGCGAGATCGACCTCACGCCGCCGTGGGAAAGGATCGCGATTCCCGAGGCGATCGCGCGCCACGGCGGGGCGGAAGTCGCCGAGATCGCCTCGCACGAAGGGCTGCGGGAGTTCGCGAAGAAGCGCGGCCTGCGGGTCGACCTCGGCGCGCCGTACGGCAAGCTGCTGGTCGAGGTGTTCGAGGAGATCGCCGAGCAGCACCTCGTCAGGCCGACGTTCGTGACCGGGTTTCCCCTGGCGGTCTCGCCACTGGCGCGCAAGAACGACGCCGACCCGACGCTCGTGGACCGCTTCGAGCTGTACATCGGCGGGCGGGAGCTGGCGAACGCCTTCTCGGAGCTGAACGATCCGGACGACCAGCGCCAGCGTTTTCTCGAGCAGATGGAGGCGCGCAAAGCCGGCGACGACACCGCCAATCCCATCGACGAGGATTTCGTCCGGGCGCTGGAATACGGCATGCCGCCCGCCGCCGGCGAGGGCATCGGCATCGACCGGCTGGTGATGCTGTTCACCGACTCGCCCTCGATCCGGGACGTCATCCTGTTTCCGCTGCTGCGGCCGCAGCGCTAGCCGCGGCACGGCCACGTCCATGCAGTACGAATGGTTCATCGGGCTTAGGTACCTGCGGGCCCGCCGCCGGGAGACGTTCATTTCCCTGATCACGGTGATCTCCGTTCTGGGAGTGATGATCGGCGTCATGACGCTCAACGTGGTGATGGCGGTGATGAGCGGGTTCGAGGAGACGCTGCGCGACCGCCTGCTGGGGATCAACGCGCACATCGCGCTCAGCCGGGCGGGCGGTCCGCTCGAAGGCTACGAGGCGCTCCTGCCGCGGCTGGCCCGGACCGACGGCGTGGTGGCGGCGACCCCGACGGTGTACGGCCAGGTGATGCTCACGGCCGGGCCGCGGGTCTCGGGAGTGGTGGTTCGTGGCATCGACCCCGACCGCGTTAACGCCGTGGTCGACGTCGAGCGCTACCTGCGCGAGGGAAGCCTGGGGGGGCTCAAGAAAATGCATGCGCTGCGGGTGGACGACCGCACCGTGCACCTGCCGGGCGTGATCCTGGGGCGGCGCCTCGCCGGCCAGCTCGGCGTTTTTCCCGGAAATCCCGTGCAGGTGGTCTCGCCGCTGGGCAGCCCGACGGCGATCGGCGTGATCCCGAAGGTGCGGCGGTTCATGGTGGTCGGTTTGTTCGATTCCGGCATGAGCGACATCGACTCGACGCTGGTCTTCATGAGCCTGGCGGACGCCCAGAAGTTCTTCGAGCTCGACGGAGGGGTCACCACCATCGAGATGAAGGTGCGCGACGTGGACCGGGCCAAGGAGGTGGCCGACCGGATCCAGCGGGAGCTGGGCTTCCCTTACATCACCGAGGACTGGTCCCGCCTGTGGCCCAACCTGTTTTCGGCGCTGCGGCTCGAGAAGACCGTTTATTTCCTCGTGCTGCTGCTGATGATCCTGATCGGCGCGTTCAATATCGTTTCCACGCTGATCATGGTGGTCATGGAGAAGAAAAAGGACATCGCGATCCTGCAGTCGATGGGCGCCACGCGGCAGAGCATCCGCAAGATCTTTCTGATCAAGGGGTGCGTGATCGGAGTCGTCGGAACGGTTCTGGGAGTGATCGCGGGTTACGTCATCTGTCTGCTGATCCAGGAGTATCAGTTCATCGAGCTCCCCAAGGACGTCTTCCTGATCTCCACCGTCCCGGTGCGGATCTACGCCGGAAACTTCGTCCTGATCGCCCTCGCCTCTCTGGCCGTCTGTCTGGTGGCGAGCATCTACCCGGCGCGCCAGGCCGCCAAGCTCGATCCGGTGGAAATCATCCGCTATGAGTAAGCTGCTTTCGGTGCGCGGCCTGGAGAAGACCTTCGTCGAAGGCGAGCGCGAGATCCGGGTTCTCACGGGACTCGACTTCGACCTCGAGCCCGGCGAGCGCGTCGCGATCGTCGGCGAATCGGGCGTGGGGAAAAGCACGCTGCTCCACATCCTGGGGACGCTCGACCGTCCGACCGCGGGGCAGGTGCTCTATCAGGGCCAGGCGCTGCCGCTGGACGACGAGATCGAGCTGGCGCGCTTCCGCAATCGGGAGATCGGCTTCGTTTTCCAGTTCCATTATCTGCTCCCGGATTTCTCGGCTCTGGAGAACGTCATGCTCCCGGCGCTGATTCAGGGAATCGATCGGCGCCGCGCGGAGGCGGAGGCTGCGGAGCTGCTCCAGCTGGTCGGCCTGCAGGATCGTCTCAACCACCGCCCGGGAAAGCTTTCGGGAGGCGAGCAGCAGCGGGTCGCGCTGGCTCGCGCGGTGGTGCTTCGGCCCAAGCTGGTGCTGGCCGACGAGCCGACCGGCTCGCTCGACGTGCGTATCGGCGAGGAGGTGCAGGAGCTGCTCTTTCGCCTGAACAAAGAGCGCGGAACGGCGCTGGTGGTGGCGACGCACAACCGCGGATTTGCGGCCAAAATCGGCCGCCAGCTCGAGCTTCGCAACGGGCAGCTCCATCCGGTATAGGACGGCGGAATTTCGCTTTACAAAAGTGCGCGAATTTGTTAGAAAAACCTGACACCCAACCGGCCAGGTAGTTGTCGATTCATGGATTCGAAGACGCCTTCCGCCCGCCGCTTCCCCGTTTTCTTCCTGATCCTGATGGTCGGTTATGCGCTCCTGACCGCGCGGGCCGCGGGTCAGGAAAAGACGAAGCTCGTCGACGTCAAGATCGCGGGAAACGTGCGCGTGGAAGAGGACGGCATCCGTCTGCACGTAAAGAGCCGGGCGGGAGAGTTCTTCGACGCCTCGCTCGTCGAGCAGGATGTGAAGGCGATCTACCGCATGGGATTTTTCGACGATGTCCAGGCCGCGCTGACGCCCGAAGGGGTTCTCACCTACACCGTAAAGGAAAAGCCCTACGTCCGGGAAGTGAAGGTGCAGGGAGTCTCACAGATCGGCAGGGAGAAGATCGACACCGCGTTCGGCGTCACTCCGCGGACGATTCTCGACCGCAACAAGGTGGCCGAGGGGGTCGAGAAGGTGCGAAAGCTGTACGTCGAACAGGGCTACGTCAACGCCAAGGTGGACTACGCGATCTCCGTCGAGTCGAACAACCAGGCCGTGGTCACGCTCGACGTGGTGGAGGGGAACCGGCTGCTGATCAAGAAGATCTCCTTCGAGGGCAACCGCGTGTTTTCCGAAAGCGAGCTCAAGGGCTTGATGTCGACGAAGGAAGAGTGGCTCTTGTCGTTCATCACCAACCGCGGCGTCCTCGACCGCGACGTGCTCACCAACGACATCGCGATCCTCAACAACCACTACTACGATCACGGCTACATCGACCACAAGATCGACGAGCCGGTGATCCTGCGCCGCCGCGACGGCCTGGAGCTGGTCATCCGCGTGCACGAGGGGCCCCAGTACCGGGTGGGCAAGGTGGAGATCGGGGGCGATCTCATCGAGGACGGCGAGAAGATGCTCCAGCGGGTCAAGATCACGCCGGGGCAGATTTTCCGCGGCAGCCGGTTGCGGGAAGACGTGACCGCGCTCGGCGATCTGTATTCCAACAAGGGCTTCGCTTTCGCCCAGATCGAGCCGGTCACCCGGATCCAGAGCGAGGAGAAGGTGGTCGACGTGGCGCTGGTGATCACCAAAGGCCCGCCGGTTTACTTCAACCGCATCCTGGTCGCGGGCAATACCAAGACGCGGGACAAGGTGGTGCGGCGCGAGCTGCTGGCGGCGGAACAGGAGCTGTTTTCGGGGACGAAACTCACCCAGAGCCGCAACGCCCTGCAGCGCTCGGGGTATTTCGAGGACGTGCAGCTGACGACGAAGAAGACCGATCAGCCCGACGCGGTCGACCTTCTCGTCGACGTCAAGGAGGGTCCCACCGGTACCTTCTCGGTCGGAGCCGGCTACAGCAGCGGCGACGGGTTCCTGTTCAACGCCGGGATCGCGGAGAAGAACCTTTTCGGCCGCGGCCAGAGCGTGAACGGCAGCTTTTCGATCGGCACGAGCCGGCAGGATTTCGTCGTGAGCTTCAACGAACCCTATTTCCGCGACACGCGGCTCGCGCTCGGCTTCGACGCCTTCAACACCGAGCGTGAGTTCGAGTCGTTCGACCAGCGTCGGCTCGGGTTCGGCGTCCACACGAGCTACCCGTTGAAGGATTTTCGGGTTCCGTTCTGGGGCCGGCCCGCCCCGGACCTGCTCCGGGGCTCGGACGAGCTGGCGAGCAACGCGCCACCGACGATCTGGGACTACATGCGCGGCGGGATGTCGTACGAGCTGACGCGTGAGAAGATCAACGGCATCGAAGCCGGCGCGCCGCTCGCGATCCAGAACGAGCGCGGGACCTCGCTGACGAGCGCGATGGCGCCGAGCCTGACCTACGACAGCCGTGATCACTTCTTCAACCCGACCGAAGGGACCAAGTCGGCCTTTTCCGTGAAGTTCGCGGGCCTCGGGGGCGACAATCGCTTCATCAAGTCGGACCTGAGCGGGCGCTGGCACTACCCGCTCCTCAAGGATCCCAACTGGGGCGGCGCTTACGTGCTCGCCCTCGGCGGGAGCGTCGGTTACGGCTTCGGGCTCACGGAGAGATCGAACGGGAAAAAGGACTTGCCCCTGTTCGAGCGCTATTTCCTCGGCGGCATCAACTCGGTTCGCGGCTTCGCCGACCGCAGCCTGGGGCCGAGGGAGCGAACGTGCTCGAATGTGGACGGAGTCGAGAGCTGCGCGACCGACGTCGTCGGCGGCGACAAGGCGGCCGTCTTCAACGCCGAGCTGATGTTCCCGATCATGGAACAGTTCGGGCTTCGCGGGGTGGCTTTCTTCGACATGGGCCAGGCGTTCCGCGAATCGGATAACTTCAGCTTCGGCGACTTCCGGCGTTCCGTCGGGGTGGGAGCGCGCTGGCTGTCGCCGTTCGGCCCGCTCCGCGTCGAGCTCGGTTTTCCGCTGAACAAGAAGTCGGGCGACGACACCTCCGTGCTGGGATTTTCTATCGGCAGCCAGCCTTGATTGGTCTTTCTTTCAAAAAACTCGAGGGGTTCCGGGAGGTCTGAGTGAAGCATTGGTTGTGGATCGTGTGCGTCGTCGTGCTGTTTGCGGCTCCGGCGCCGGCGCAGGACAGGATCAAGATCGGCTTTATCGACATCCAGCGCGCGATCACCGAGTCGCAGGCGGGCAAGCGGGCCAAGGAGAAATTCCAGGCTCAGGTCAAGAAGGTCGAGGCGGAGCTGCTCAAGGAGAAGCAGGAGCTGGAGCGGTTGAAGGCGGATCTCGACAAGAAAGGGCCGCTGCTCAAGGAAGAGGAGCGGCGGAACCTGGAAGCGGATCTCCAGCGGCGGATCGTCAACTACCAGCGCGCGATGCAGGACAACCAGCAGGAGCTCAGGCAGAAGGAAGGGATGATGACCTCGGATATTCTCCGGGACCTGGAAAAGATCGTCGCAGAGGTGGGCAAGTCGGAGAAGTTCACGCTGATTCTGGAGCGCAATCAGATACTCTACAGCGACCAGGGGATTGACATCACCAACAAGGTGGTGGAAGTCTACAACAGCCGCGTCAAGGGGAAGTGAGCACCACGACCAAGACCCTCTCCGAGCTGGCGCGGGCGGTCGGCGGGGAGGTCCTCGGCGACGGCGGCCTCGTCATCACGAAGGTCGCACCGATCGACGAAGCGGGTCCGGGCGCGATCACGTTTCTGGCCAATCCGCGCTACGCGAAGCACCTCGAGCGCACCCGGGCCAGCGCGGTCATCGTCGGGCGGGGAGCGATCCCGGCGGCCGCAAAGCCCGGGCCTGCGCTGCTGAAGGCGGCGGACCCCTACGTCGCCTTCGCAAAGGTCCTGCAGCTGTTCCACCCGGCCCCGAGGCGTAGAGCGGGCGTCAGCGCCGGGGCGCACGTTGACCCGGAAGCGCGCGTGGCCCCGGAGGCGACGGTCTATCCCAACGTGTTCGTCGGGCGCGGCGCCTCGGTCGGCGAGCGAACGGTCCTCTTTCCCGGAGTGTTCGTGGGCGAGGGGGTGTCGATCGGGCGCGACTGCGTGCTGCATCCGAACGTCGTGGTCCGGGAAGGCTGCAGGATCGGAGACCGCGTGGTGCTGCACGCCGGCGTGGTGATCGGCGCGGATGGCTTCGGTTACGCGGGCGAGGGAGAGGGGCGGGTCAAGATCCCGCAGGTGGGCGTGGTCGAGATCGAGGACGACGTGGAGATCGGAGCGAACAGCACGATCGACCGCGCGACGCTCGGCCGCACCGTGATCCGGCGGGGCGTGAAAATCGACAATCTGGTTCAGATCGCGCACAATGTGACCGTTGGCGAGAACAGCGTGATCGCGGCGCAGGCGGGGGTGGCGGGAAGCACGCGGATCGGCCGCAACGTCATTCTGGCCGGTCAGGCGGGGGTCGTCAATCACGTCGTGATCGGCGACGGGGCCAAGATCGGACCGCAGTCCGGCATTCCCCGGGACGTTCCGGCAGGCGCGGTGCTCTCGGGCGGGATCGAGGCCGCTCCGCACCGGCAGTGGCTGCGGGTCATGGCGCTGCTCCCGGAGCTGCCCGCGTTGTGGGCGGCGGTGCGGGCGCTGGAGAAGAAATTGGGGCGGTCGTGACCCGGCCTTGAAAGGAACGAGATCCCCATGCTCGACGTCAAGCAGATCCTCAGGTATCTCCCGCACCGCTATCCCTTCCTGCTGGTGGATCGCATCGTCGAAATCCACGGCGAGGAGAAGATCGTGGGGATCAAGAACGTATCGTTCAACGAGAGCTTCTTTCAGGGCCACTTTCCCGGGAGGCCGGTAATGCCCGGGGTGCTGATTTGCGAGGCGATGGCCCAGGTCGGGGCGCTCTTCGCGCATCAGGCGCGCGGTCCGGCGGAGGACAACAAGGTCTTCGTGCTCACCGGGCTGGACAACGTGAAGTTCAAGAAGCCCGTGGAGCCGGGAGACCAGCTGCGGCTGGAGCTGACCTGCCTCAAGCGGCGCGGATCGTACTGGAAGATGCAGGGCATCGCCTTGGTGGACGGCAAGGTCGTCGCACAGGCCGAGATTTCGGCCATGGAAGTCGACCTCGGCCAGGAGGCTTGATCGCGCGGGACTCCGGATGGCCAGGATTCACCAGACGGCGATTGTCGACCCGCGCGCGGAGCTGGACCCGGACGTCGAGATCGGAGCCTATTCGATCATCGGGCCCGATGTGAAGATCGGGCGGGGCACCAAGGTGAAGCCGCACGTGGTGATCGAGGGGCGCACCACGATCGGCGAGGGCAACGTGATCTTCCCGTACGCGACCGTCGGATTGGCGCCGCAGGACCTCAAGTACAAGGGCGAGCCGAGCGAGCTGATTATCGGCAACTACAACACTCTGCGCGAGTTCGTATCCGTCAATCCCGGGACCGCGGCCGGCGGGATGGTGACCCGCGTGGGCGATCATAACCTCCTGATGATGTACTGCCACATCGCCCACGACTGCCTGCTCGGAAATCACAACATCGTGGCCAACGGGGCGACGCTCGGGGGGCACGTGGTGATCGAGGACTACGTCATCGTGGGCGGCCTGGTCGGGATTCACCAGTTCTCGCGCATCGGGACGGGGGCCATCGTGGGGGCGGGGTCGATGGTTTCGAAGGACGTTCCGCCCTACTGCAACGCGACCGGAGACAGAGCGAGGCTGCACGGCCTGAACATCGAAGGACTGCGGCGGCGCCGCTTCACGAGAGAGCAGATCGACGCGCTCAAGAAGGCGTACCGAATCATCTTCAAGTCGAAGCTCAAGACGAAGGACGCTCTGGAAAGGGTCAGGCGCGAGGTTCCGCAGACGCCCGAGATCGAGACGTTGGTCCGCTTCATCGCCTCCTCCCAGCGGGGGATCTGCCGGTAGCCCTCCGCGCGGCTCCGACAGGCCGGCTTGGTGCCCGTGAGACGACTGGGTTTGATTGCAGGGAACGGCAGGTTCCCGTTGATCTTCGCGCGCGAGGCGAAGCGCGAGGGCTTCGAGCTGGTCGCGGTGGCGCACCGGGGTGAGACCGCGGAGGAGATCGAGCGGATCGTCGGCGACGTCACGTGGGTCTACGTCGGCCAGCTCGGCAAGATCATCCGCGTGCTGCGGCGCGCGGGAGTGGCCGAGGCGGTTTTTGCCGGCGGGATTCGCAAGGCGCGGCTGTTCGACAATTTCCGGCCCGATCTGCGCGGCGCGGCCTTTCTGGCGCGGATGCGGCGGCGCGACGACGACGCCCTGCTGCGGGGAGTCGCGGCCGAGCTCGAGGGCGAAGGGATCCGCGTGGTGGACTCCACGCTCTGTCTCTCGCACAGCCTTGCCGGCGCAGGGGTGCTCACGCGGCGCCGCCCCACCGAAGCGCAGTGGGCGGACATCAGGCTCGGGTTTCGCGCCGCCAAGGAAATCGGGCGCCTGGGAATCGGCCAGACCGTGGTGGTCAAGAAGCAGGTGGTGGTCGCCGTCGAGGCGGTGGAGGGAACCGATGCCGCCATCGAGCGCGGGGGCGAGCTCGCCGGGGCGGGTTGCGTGGTGGTGAAGACGAGCAAGCCCGGACAGGACCTACGTTTCGACGTACCGGTCGCCGGGGTCGAGACGATCCATTGCCTGCGGCGCTCGCGCGCGGCGGCGCTGGCAGTAGAAGCCGGCAAGACGCTGCTCCTCGAAAAAGAGCAGGTGATCCGGGAGGCGGATGCGGCCGGCATTGCAGTCATCGGCGTGGCCGAGTAGAGAAAACAAGGACATGGGCATGGATGAACGGATCGCCGTCGGGGTTGTCGGGGTGGGTTACCTGGGGAAATTCCACGCCGAAAAGTACGCCCGGTCACCCAAAGCGCGGCTGGTGGGGGTGGCGGACATCGATGAGGAGCGGTGCCGCGAGATCGCTTCCCGTCTCAAAACGGCGGCCTTCACCGACTATCGCGAGCTGCTTGGCCGGGTGCAGTGCGTCAGCATCGCGGTGCCGACGCGGGAGCACCGGCGGGTGGCGACCGATTTCCTGAAGGCGGGAGTGGACGTGCTGGTCGAAAAGCCGCTGGCGGCGACGGTCGAAGAGGGGCGGGCGCTGGTGGACCTGGCGGCGGCGGGAAGCCGGATTCTTCAGGTGGGGCACCTCGAGCGGTTCAACCCGGCGATCCGCCGGCTCGAAGGGGTGATCCGCGAACCGAGGTTCGTCGAGTGCCACCGACTGGCGCCTTTCATCGACCGCGGCACGGACGTCGACGTCGTGCTCGATCTCATGATCCACGACATCGACGTGATCGCGAGCCTCGTCGGGTCGGCGGTCGAACGGGTCGAGGCGGTCGGGGTTCCGGTGCTGACCGACAAGCCGGACATCGCGAACGCGCGCATCGCGTTCGCGAGCGGCTGCATCGCCAACGTCACCGCGAGTCGGGTTTCCATGAAACGCGAGCGCAAGGTGCGCTTCTTCCAGCCGGACGCCTACATCTCGATCGACTACGATCGGCGGCGGGCACAGATCTTTCGCAAGCCGCCGCCCGGAGGCGGCTGGCTCGACATCCGGGGCGAGGAGGTCGAGTTCCAGGAGGGCGACGCGCTGGCGGACGAGATCGATTCGTTCCTGGACTGTGTCCGGGAACGAAAGGCTCCGGTGGTGAGCGGCGTGGACGGGGTGCGGGCGCTGGAAATCGCGTCGATGATCAGCGCCCAGCTTTGATGGCGTCGCGGGCCAGACGGATCATGCTGGTGGTGGGCGAGGCGTCGGGGGACATGCACGGCGCGGGAGTGGTGCGGGCGATCCACGAGCGCGACCCGGCCGTCGAGATCTTCGGCATCGGGGGGGAGCAGCTGGGCAAGACGCGTTTCGAGGCGCTCGAGAACGCGGAACGGTTGGCCGGGATGGGGCTGGTCGAGCTGGCCGGGAAGCTCGGGAGCATCTGGGCGGCGCTGCGCGCCGCGCGGCAGGCGCTGCGCCGGCGGCGGCCGGACCTGCTCCTTCTGATCGACTTTCCGGAATTCAATCTGCGGCTGGCAAGGCTCGCGAAAAAGCTCGGCATCCCGGTGCTCTACTACATCGCGCCGCAGGTGTGGGCGTGGCGCAAGGGGCGCGCGCGGAAGATCGCGCGGCTCGTCGACGCGATGGCGGTGGTTTTCCCGTTCGAGGTGGGGCTGTACGGCGTTCACGGAGCGAACGTGAGCTTCGTCGGCCATCCGCTGCTCGACCTCGTCGAGGCGAAAAAGGAGCGGGCGACCGTGCTGGAGAGCATGGGGCTCGACCCCGAAACGCCGACGATCGGGCTGATGCCAGGAAGCCGGCGCAACGAGGTCGACTACCACCTGCCGGTCTTTCTCGAGGCTGCGGCACGCTACCGAAGCGAGCGTGAGGTTCAGTTCTTCTGCGTCCGCGCGACCACGGTGGAGCGCCCGCGGCTCGACGAGCTCCTGGGGCGCTGCCCGCTGCGCGTGCCGGTCGTCGAAGAGGAGCGCTACGAAGCGCTCAACGCCGCGGATCTCGTCTGGGCGGCGTCGGGCACGGCGACGCTCGAAGCGGCGCTTCTCCTCAAGCCGACCGTCATCGTCTACCGCCTGGCGTGGCCGACCTACTGGCTGGCGCGGCTGCTGGTCGACGTCGAGCACGTCGGGCTCGTCAACATCGTCGCCGGAGAGCGGGTGGCGCCGGAGCTGATCCAGGGCCAGTTGACGCCGGAAGCGCTGGTGCGGGAAAGCCGCCGGTTCCTGGACGATCCGCAAGTCCGTCGAAGCACGATCGAGAAATTGCGCGGGCTGAAAGCGAAGCTCGGTGCGCCCGGCGCGGCCCGGCGGGTCGCCGGCCTCGCCTTCGAGCTGATGGAGCCGGCGCGCGGCCGGGGCGAGGCGTTCGCGACATGAAGCTCTATTCCAGGCTCCTCTTTTTTCTCAAGCCCTACGTGTGGCCCTATTTCATCCTGAGCATGGTCTGCATGCTGGGCTACAGCGCGACGGAAGGGGCGATCCCCTTCCTGGTGCAGAGGGTCACGGACGACGTGTTCGGACGCAAGGACCCAGCCATGCTTTCCGTCGTGCCGGGCCTGGTGGTGGCGGTGTTCGTCTTCCGCGGGCTGGTCAACTTCGGCCAGAGCTATCTCGGGGACTACGTCGGCCTCAGGATCGTCAACGACATCCGCAACGCCATGAACGAGCGAATGCAGTTCCTGCCGGTGTCGTTTTTCCACCAGCATCCCACGGGGACGTTGATCTCCCGGGTCAACAGCGACGTCCTGTTGCTGCGCTTCGCGCTGACGGACGCCGTCGCCTCGTTCATCCGCGACTCCGCGTCGCTGGCGGTGCTGATCGTGGTCGCTTTCGTCAAGGACTGGGTTCTGGCGTCGATCGCGTTCGTGGTCTTCCCCGCGTCGGTGCTCCCGGTCATGCGCTTCAGCCGGAAGATCAAGCGCTTCACGCGCCGCGGCCAGATCAGCACGGGGAACCTCACCGCGCTGCTGCAGGAGAGCATTCAAGGCAACCGGATCGTCAAGGCCTTCGGCATGGAGGAGTACGAGATCCGGAGGTTCGCCGACGAAAACTTGCGGGTCTTCAAGGAATCGCTGCGCGCCAGCCGGGTGAAATCGCTGGTGACCCCGGCGATGGAGGTGCTGGCGTCCGTCGCGATCGCCGCGATCATCTGGTACGGCGGCTGGAGCGTCATCGTCGGCGGGCGAACCCAGGGCGACTTCTACGCGTTCATGACGGCGATGTTCCTGCTGTACCAGCCGTTCAAGGGGCTCACGCGGACGTACACGGCGGTGCACCAGGGAATGGCGGCGGCGGAGCGGGTCTTCGAGGTGCTCGACGTCGTGCCGGCGGTGCGGGACAAGCCGCACGCGAAGGAAGCAGCGCCCTTTGCGCGCGAGATCGAGTTCCAGAACGTGCACTTCCGCTACGACTCGACACCGGTCTTGAAGAACATCAACCTCAAGATCCGGGCGGGCGAGATGGTGGCCGTCGTCGGGGTGAGCGGCGTCGGCAAGAGCACGCTCGCCGACCTGATTCCCCGCTTTTACGACGTGACGGCGGGCAGCATCAAGATCGACGGCGTGGACATCCGCGACGTGACGCTCAGGTCGCTGCGGTCGCAGATCGGCATCGTCACGCAGCACACGTTCCTGTTCAACGACACCGTGCGCAACAACATCGCCTACGGGCGCCCCGACCTGGCGATCGAGGCGGTGGTCGCGGCGGCCAAGGCGGCGCACGCGCACGAGTTCGTCTGCGCCCTGCCGAACGGCTACGACACCCGGATCGGGGAGCTCGGGCTGCAGCTGTCGGGCGGGCAACGGCAGCGGCTGGCGATCGCCCGGGCGCTGCTCAAGGACGCTCCCATTCTGATTCTGGACGAAGCGACCTCGGCGCTGGATTCCGAGTCCGAGAAGCTCGTGCAGGAGGCGCTGGACGCCCTCGTGAGCAAGCGGACCACGCTGGTGATCGCGCACCGGCTTTCCACGATCCGCAAGGCCCACCGGATCGTGGTGCTGGTCGACGGCACGATCGCCGAGGAGGGAACGCACGAGGAGCTGATCGCGCGCCGGGGGGAATACAGCCGCCTCTACAGCCTGCAGCTTCTCGAGGAGGAAGCTTCGGCCGGCCGCGCCTCGCTGCACTAGGACGGCGCCCGTGCGTTCCGCTTATCCGATTTACAACACGGTCTGGGCGGCAGCATTGGCCGCCGCCGCGCCGCTCGCGCCACTGCTTCTGCTTTCAGGCCCGCGGTTTCGCGCCGGAGCGCTGCAGCGCCTGGGATGGTATCCGGCGCTGCCGGCCGGAGGAAAAAAGCGGCCGATCTGGATTCACGCCGCGTCGGTCGGAGAAGTGACCGGGACGCGGGAGCTGACCGCGCGCCTCAAGAAGGAATTTCCCGGCCGGCCGATCGTGCTTTCCGCCTTCACTCACACGGGTCATCTGACCGCGCGCAGGGATCCGCATGCCGACATGGTGGTCTATCCGCCGCTCGATCTGGTGTGGATCGTTCGCTCGGCTCTCGCCAGGTTCGATCCGGCGGCCCTGGTCGTCATCGAGACCGAGATCTGGCCGAACCTGCTGCGCGAGGCGCGGCGGCGCGGCATCCCGGCGTTGCTCCTGAGCGGGCGGATCTCCACGCGATCGGTTCGCGGCTACGCGCGCTGGGGGCGGCTGTTCCGGGAGGCGCTTTCCTGTTTCAATGCGCTGGGAATGCAGTCGCGGGAAGACGCGGAGCGGATCGTGCGGCTGGGGGCCGAGCCGAGCCGTGTGTCGGTGACCGGGAGCCTGAAGCTGGCGGCGGCATCTCCGACGCGGACCCCGCGCGCCGAGGGCGGCAGGCTCTGGGTGGCGGGCAGCACGCACCGCGGGGAGGAAGAGATCGTGCTGCGGGCTTTCGCGTCTCTCAAACGGAGCTTTCCGGATCTCCGGATGGCGCTCGCGCCACGCCATCCCGAGCGTTTCGCCGAGGTGGAAAAACTCATCGGCGCCGAGGGGCTCGACTTCGACAGGAAGAGCCGGCTGGACGGACGGCTCACGGGAGCCAAGGACGTGACGCTGGTCGACACGCTCGGCGACCTCGTCGATCTCTATGCCGCGGCGGATGTGGCGTTCGTGGGCGGGAGCCTGGTCGCGGCGGGCGGTCACAACCTGCTCGAGCCGGCGCGCTGCCGCAAGCCGGTGCTGTTCGGTCCGCACACGGAGCATTTCGCGGAGATCGCGGCGCGCCTGAAGGAGGCCGGCGGCGGCATCGAGATCCGGGGAGAGCACGATCTCGCCCGGGAGATCGGAGCGCTGCTCGCCGACGCCGAGCTTTGCCGCAGCGTCGGCGAGAGGGCCTATGGGGCGGCCTCGCAGGATCCCGAGGTGCTCGACCGCAGCGTGGCTTTGCTGGCAAGATATCTCGAGACTGGGGCGGCCTGACGACGCGAATCGCCGCGGGTGCAATGACCGCGCAGTGGGTCAGACATTTGTGGAATCGCGACGGCGTCGCCTGGAGGCTTCTGGGGCTGGCGTTGCTGCCCTTCGCCCTCGCCTACCGGACCGCGGTGCAGGCGCGCAACCTGACGTACGCGGCCGGATGGCGCAAAGGCATGCGGCTGGACAGGCCGGTGATCAGCGTCGGCAATCTCACCGTCGGAGGCACGGGCAAGACGCCCGCCTGCATCTGGCTGGCCCGCGAGCTCGAGCGGCGCGGCTACCGTGTGGGCGTGCTCAGCCGCGGATACAGGCGAAAGAGCCGGGAAGTCGTGGTCCTGAGCGGCGGTGGCCGACCGCCTGCGGGGGCGGACGGCGCTGCGGAGGTCGATCTCGCCGGAGACGAGCCGGCGATGATGGCGCGCCTGCACGGCTGCCGCGTGGCCGTGGGCGCCGATCGTTACGAAAGCGCACGCGTGCTTCTCGCCAGAGAACCGGTCGACGTTTTCATCCTCGACGACGGCTTCCAGCACCGCCGGCTGGCGCGCGACGTCGATGTGCTGTTGCTCGGCTCGGACACCGATGGGCGCCTGCTCCCCGTCGGGCCGTTCCGGGAGCCGGTCGGCTCGCTTCGGCGGGCGGACTACTATCTGGTGACCGGCGGGGCGCAGCGCTGGAAGCGGCGGCTTCCGTCGGGCGAGGAGCGGCGCTGGTTCGAGGCCCGGCTTCAACCGCGCGCGTTGATCGCCGGCGACGGGCAGGGCTGGAAGGAGTTTCCGCTCAGCCTCCTCTACCGGAGCAAGATCGTGGCGGTGAGCGGGATCGGCAACCCCGAAGGGTTCTACCGCACGATCCAGGAATGGGAAGGCGAGATCGTCGAGGCCGTCGAGTTCGAGGATCATCATGCCTACTCGGCGGCGGACTGGCAGCGAATCAACCGGCTGGCGCGCAACTGCGACCTGATCGTGACCACCGAGAAGGACCTCCTGAAGCTGCTGCGCTTCCCGTTCGCGCGATACCAGCTGCTGGCTCTGCGGATGGCGCTTGCGGTCGACGAGGGAGAGCGGCTCGTGCAGGCGATCGTCGATCGGATCGGGCGCCGGGGAGAGGCGTCATGACGGACTGTTCCGAAGAAGATATCGGCAACATCCTTCTGCTCGAGCACGTCAACCTTCAGGTGCCGGACCAGTCCCTGGCGACGCTCTTCTACGTCGTCGGCCTCGGACTGACGCGGGACCCGTTTCTCAACGTCGGGCTGGAAAACATGTGGGTGAACGCGGGCGAGCAGCAATTTCACCTGCCGACGCGGCGGGCTCAGGTGCTCCAGGGGCGGATCGGGCTCGTTTTCCCGGAGCTCGACGGCCTCAAACGCCGGCTCGCTTCGGTGGGCGAGCGATTGAAAGGGACCCGTTTCGCATGGGCCGAAGGCGAGGGCCGCGTGTCGGTCACCTGCCCGTGGGGAAACCGCTTCGAGTGCCACGCCGCAGGCGCGGAGTTCGACGACATGGCGCTCGGAATCCCGTGGGTGGAGTTCCGCGTGGCGGTCGGCAACGCCGCGGGGATCGCCCGCTTTTACGAACGCGTGTTGGGTGCGAAGTGCGCGCTCGACAGCGGTCGCGGAGGGGACGTGGCGCGCGTTCGAATCGGCCGCAACCAGCAGCTGGTCTTTACCGAAGCCGACGGGCCGCCCGGGGCTTACGACGGCCACCACATCGCGATCTACGTGGCGAACTTCTCGGGACCCTACGGCTTCCTGAAGGAGCGGGGGCTCATCTCCGAGGACGTGCGCAACCATCAGTTCCGGTTCCAGGAGATCGTGGACCCGGAGAGCGGAAAGGCGCTCTTCACGGTCGAGCACGAGGTTCGAAGCCTGCGTCATCCCATGTTTCACCGCGCTCTCGTCCTCCGAAACCCGGAACAGACCACGCGAAGCTACCGCCGCGGGCACGATCGCCTGGTGCCCTTCCGGTGAGCCCGCCCGAGCTTGCCGGGCGCGTCGCGGCGCCTCCAAGTTCGTGTTATATTTGGCGAATCGAAAAACGAGCCGCGCCGGGGCGAGACCGGACGAGAAGGGCTCAGGAGGCGCATGATGGGAATCAGCAAGGAGCTGCTGGAAATTCTGGCCTGTCCGAAGTGCAAGGGGGAGATCCGTCTCAACGACGCGGGCGACGGTTTGATCTGCGACGCCTGCCGCCTGATGTATCCGATCAAGGACGACATTCCCGTGATGCTGATCGACGAGGCGATCCCGCTGCAGCGATGATCGGCGCGGCGGCCAAGATCCTGGTGGCGCAGACCAGCTTTCTCGGAGATACCGTTCTCACGGTTCCTCTGCTCGCCGAGCTGCGGCGTCGGTTTCCCGCCGCCCGCCTGGCGCTTTTGTGCACCGGCCAGGGGGCGGAGCTGCTCGCGGGCCATCCGGACATCGACGAGATCATCGTCGACGACAAGCGGCGCGCGGACCGCGGCTTGCGCGGCCTGTTGCGCAAGGCGGCGGAGCTCCGCGCGCGGGGCTTCGATCTCGCGGTCACACCGCACAAGTCTTTGCGCACGGCGCTCCTGCTCTATCTGGCGCGGATTCCGCGCCGCGCCGGCTTTCGTCAGAGCCGCGGCTGGTTTCTGTTCAACCTCAGGACGGACAGGGACCCGGCTCGTCACGACGTGGAGCGTAATCTCTCCGTGGTGCGGGCGCTGGGCGTGCCGCCGGAGGACTGCGGGCGGACGCTGCGACTGCCGTCGAGCCCCGCGGATGTGGCCGCTGCGGGAGAGCTGCTGCGGGCGGCGGGCGTCGACGACGGCAAGCCGATCATCGGCCTCAACCCGGGGTCGGTGTGGCCGACCAAGAAATGGCCGGCGCAGAGCTTCGCGCGGCTGGCCGAGTTGCTCAAGCTGGAGATGGACTGCGAGATCGTCGTTTTCGGCGGCCCCGAGGACGCGGCCGTCGCGGCCGAGATCCAGGCCGCGTGCGCGGCCCGCGTGACGAGCCTCGCGGGGAAAACGTCGCTTCGCCTGCTCAGCGCGGCGTTGGGAGGCTGCAGGCTGCTCGTGACCAACGACAGCGGTCCGATGCATATCGCGGTGGCCCGCGGGATTCCGGTGGTGGCGATCTTTTGCGCGACGACCCCGGCGCTCGGCTTTTACCCTTACAGCGCGCGGGCGATCGTCGTCGAGAAAAAGCTTCCCTGCAGGCCCTGCGGCTCGCACGGCGGCCGGCGCTGCCCGCTCGGGACCGAGGACTGCAGCCGTCTCATCCCGCCGGAAGCCGTGCTCGCGGCGGCCAGGGAGCTCCTTCGCGACGGCGCGGAAGGCGCCGCCGGTTACGCGCCGCGGGTGGTCTCGTTGTGAGCGGCGGGGAAGCTTTTCAGCGGAGATCCCACGACCGGGTGATTCCATGAGTCGCTGGAGCGTGGCAGACGTCCCGCCGGGTTTTCGGGCGGTGGCGTCGGGTGATCTTCGAATGATCGTGCGGGAGGACGTGCGCTCGCTCATTCCTCCCGACCTCTGGCAGGGCAGCGCTCCGCAGGAGGAGTCGAGGAACCTGGCCGGCCGCTCCCGGCTCAGGGCCTTTCGTCTCGCCAACGGCGAGACGGCTTTGATCCGCGAGTACCGCCATGGAGGGCTGCTGCGCGCCGTGACCGGCGGCGTGTTTCTCGGACGGCCGCTCAGGCCGTTCCGCGAGCTTGCCGTCACGGAGGAGCTGCGGCGGCGGGGATTTCCCACGGTCGAGGTCTACGTTGCCTGTGTGCGGAAGGTCTGGGGGCCGTTCTACCGCGGGTGGCTCGTGACCCGCGAGCTCGACGGCGCCCGGGATTTCTGGGCGGCGTTGAACGACGGGTTCGTGAAGGGGGGAAACAGGGAGGAGGTGTTGCGCGCGGTTGGGCGCAGCGTGCGCGCCCTTCACCGCGAGGGCGTGTATCACCGCGATTTGAATCTCAAGAACATCCTCCTGCGGGAGGAGAACGGGAGGATTCGGGGCTACGTGATCGACTTCGACCGGGCGGTCCTGTTTCTCGGCGGCGTGCCGAGGCCGCTGGCGGAGCGCAACCTGGAGCGGCTCCTGCGGTCGGCCCTGAAGCTCGATCCCGAGCGAAAGCTGCTGGCGCCCGACGCCTGGGCGGAGCTGGTGCGTTGCTACCGGGAGGCGGACGAATGAACCTCCGGCCGCGGCGGATCCTCATCGTTTTGCACGGCTCGATCGGCGACGTCGCGCGCGCGCTGCCGCTCGCCAATACGCTGCGGCGGGCCTATCCCGAAGCCACGCTCGCCTGGTCGGTGGAGCCGCCGTCCGCGCCGCTCGTCGCGCGCCACCCGGCGGTGGACGAGGTGATCGTTTTCGACCGCCCGCGCTGGTGGCGGGCGCTTCCGGCCTTCGCGCGGCGGATCCGCAACGGACGCTTCGACCTCGTGCTCGACCTGCAGCGCCATTTCAAGAGCGGCCTGGTGAGCTTGCTGTCCGGGGCGCCCGTGCGGCTGGGCTTTCACCGCCTGGACGCGAAGGAGGGCAACTGGATCTTCAACAATCATTTCATCCCCGCTTTCGGCGACGGCCTGCCGAAGCTCGAGCATTACATGAAATTTGCCGACTACCTCGGGCTGGAGCGGGGACCGCTCGAATGGCGCCTGGAGATCGACGCGGCCGAGGCGGCGGCGGTACGCCGGCTGCTCGAGGGCGTGAGCGCGCGATTCGCGGTGCTGTTCGCGGGCGCTCGCTGGGAAAGCAAGCGGTGGTTCGCCGACCAGATCGCGGAGTGCGCGCGCATGCTCCAGCAGCGCTACGATCTGGACGTCGTTCTGCTGGGCGGCAAGGACGAGGCGGCGATCGCGGCCGAGGCGGTGCGGCGCCACGGGGAGCGTATCGCCGATCTGGTGGGCCGGACCTCGCTGCGGGAGGCGCTGGGAGTCATCGCGCGAGCGCAGGTCGCCGTGGGGCCGGATACCGGTCTGGCGCACCTCGCGGCCGCCGTGGGGACGCCGGTGATCTCTCTCTGGGGCGCAACGAGCCCGCTCAGGACCGGCCCGCATGGATTCGGCCACCTCGCCTTGCAGGGACGCGCGCCGTGCGCGCCGTGTTATCGGCGCCGCTGCCCGATCGGGCGCATCTGCATGCGGTCGATCGCCGTCGAGGAGATCGCCGACAAGGTGCAGCTCGCGTTGGCGGAGGGGCCGGACGCAAAGAGAGGAACAAGCGGCTTTGGAGCTTGAATACGAGGATCTGCGCGACGGCGCCTGGCGGCTGCGCGTCCTGCGGGGCCGGTGGAACGAAAGGTTGCGAGGCGAGGTGGCCGGGGCGCTATCCGCCGCGGGGGCGGTCGGCCGCCACCCGGCGACGGTGAGGTTGCGCCTTGCCGAGGTCGGGGACTGTTTTCTCAAGATCTTCGGCCGGGAGAGCGCTCTCAAGAGCGTGTTTCGTGTCTCCAAGGCGCTGCGGGCTCTCGACCAGGGAGCAGCGCTGGCGCAGAAGGGGTTGAACGCCCCGGTGGCGGTTGCGGCCGGGGAAGAGCGCCGATTCGGGGCCGTTCGCCGGGCGTTCCTGCTGACCCGGGCGGTCCCGGGCGAGACGCTGCCGGCCTTTCTGCTTCGACGCCACGGCGAGCCGGCGGACCGCGCGTGGATCCTGGAAAAAAGGAAGCTGATCCGGGAGCTTGCGGCCGAGGTTCGAAAGCTCCACGACCTCGGCTTCGTACACGGCGATCTGGTGGCGGCCAACGTCATGATCGCCCGTGCCGACGGGGTCTGGCGCTTCTACTTCATCGACAACGACCGCACCCGCCGTTATCCGAGGCGGCTGCCGCAATCGCTCTGGAAGCGGAATCTCGTACAGCTCAACCGGCTGGTTCTGCCGGGGATCTCGCTCCAGGATCGCCTGCGTTTCTTTCGAGCCTACGTCGGTCGCGAAGCGCTCGGTGGCGGCGACCTTCGTCTGCTGCGCTGGCTCGAGGCGAAGACCCGCAAACGACGGCGCGACTGTGACCATGTCTCGCCGGAAGGGAGCTTCCGGACGTTGATGAAGTGGAGCGGAAGGGTCGCGGGCGGGAGCTGAAGGTGCTGCAGGCATTGTCGCGAAATGAACCGGCCCGGCTCGCCGTGCTGGCCGCCGTCTGCGGGCTTCTTTTCTGGGTGTTTCTCGGCGCGGCCCCGTTCCACGACAAGGGCGAGCCGCGCGAAGCGCTGGTGGTGCGCGACATCGTGGTCAACGGCAACTGGCTGTTTCCGCTGCGGCTCGGCGAGGTGATTCCCTCGAAACCGCCGCTCTTTCACTGGGTGGCTGCGGCGGGGTCGCTCGCGCGGGGCGAGATGACCGAGGCTTCCGTTCGTTTCCCGTCGGCGTTTTTCGGGACGCTCGCCGTCTTGCTGATCTATTTCCTCGGCAGCCGCATCTACGACCCGCAAACCGGGCTTCTCGGAGCCGTGGCGCTGGCCACCACCGCGGTCTTCCAGGGCGCCGCGGTCGAGGCGCGCGTCGACATGGCGCTCGCGTTCTTCGTGACCTGCTCGCTGGTGCTGTTTTTCTCCATCTACCGGGGCGTCCTGCGCCACGGCGCGTGGACCTATCTTTTTTTTCTGGTCTCGGGAGCGGGCGTGCTGGCCAAGGGGCCGGTCAGCTTGATTCTGTGCGGGATCGTCGTGGTCGCGTTCCTGGCGGCCCGCAGGAGGTGGGATTTCATGCTCGCGCTGCTCCGCCATCCCGGCGTGCCGCTCGGCGCGGCGCTCTTCCTGCTCTGGTACGGGAGCGCGCTGTGGCACGGCGGGAGCGAGTTCTTCGGGCTGCAGTTCGTCAAGGAAAATCTGGCCCGCTTTTTTATCCATGGGGAAGGCGGCACAGGCCATCAGAAGCCCGTCTACTATTTCATTCCTTATCTCTTCACGCTGGGGATGCCGTGGACCCTGTTTCTTCCGGCCGTCGCCTGGGTCGTCTTTGCTTCCCGGCTCCATCGCGACGAGCGCGGGCTCTTTCTGCTGATCTGGGCCTTCACGGTGCTGGTCTTCTTCTCGCTGTCGGCGGGGAAGCGGCCGCCGTATATCCTGCCGCTTTACCCGGCGTGGTGCCTGTTGATGGCCGCGGCCGCGCGCGAGCAGGAGCGGGTTCATACGGGGGCCGCCGGCGTCTACTTGAAGGGAGTGGGATGCCTGCTGGGCGCGGTGGGCGTGCTCGTCCTCGCGGCCGGGTTCGCGCGCGGGCTGGGCTGGAGCGCGGCGGAGCTTCTGGGTCTTGCGGGCATCCGGCTCGAAGGGGAAGCCGGGCACGCGGCCGCGGCCGTCGAGGCGGCGCTCAAGTCGGCGGCCTGGACCGCCGCGATCCTTGTCTACGGTTCCGGGCTTCTCTGGCTCGGGGCTTCGCGCCCGCTCCTGCTCGGGAGCTGGCGCCGGGCCATGACCGGAATCGCGCTGGTTTCGATCGTGAACGGCTGCCTGGTCCAGGCGCTCGTCAGCCCGGCTCTCGCGCGCTCGCGGAGCTACAAGGATTTCGTCTCGGCCGCTCTGGCGCGGAGCGCGGGGCGGCCGGTGCTGCTCTACGCGGAGGGCGTCGACGGCTCCTCCGTGTTCTTCTACGGCGGCGCAGGCGTGGAGGCGGTGGCCGGAAATTACCAGACACTGCTGGGCCGGCTGCGGACCGAGCCGCGATGCGTGGTCATGGGCGAGAGCGTCTGGCGCTCCCTGGACGACGGCGCAGCGCGCTGGTCCGTGGTGCTCCGCAGCCATGGAACCGGGCCCGACGGGAACCAGCCGCTGGTGCTTGTTCGCGGCGCGGCGGGCGGATGCTCCGATTGAGGCCGGAGGGATGATCGAAGAATGGCTGCGGCGCCGTCCCGGTGCGGCGGCAGGAAGAGATTGAACCGACATGCCCAACGCACACATCCTGCGGGCCGTCACGAGTTCCTGGCGCTCCGAAGCCGCGGGGGGCCGGAAGGTGCTGGATTCGAGCTGCGGGGGCGGCGATACGGCGCGGAAACTGGCCGGCCTCGGGTTCGAGGTCGTCGCCACCGACTACGGCGCGCCGCCGCCCATAGAAGGCGTGAAGTGGCGCATCGCGGGGGTGGATCTGAACGAGTTCCTGCCGTTCCGCGACGCGTGCTTCGAGGGCGTGAACCTGGTCGAGGTGATCGAGCACATCGAACATCAAGCTCAGCTGGTGCGCGAGATCGCGCGGGTCTTGAAGCCCGGCGGCGTGCTGCTGGTGAGCACGCCGAACGTGCTGAACGCGTTTTCGCGGCTTCGCTTCCTGTTCACGGGATTTCTGCGCGGTCGGGTCCGGCCGGTTCATTACTCCCGCGGGCCGGGACAGGCGCCCAACATCTATCTGATTCATTTCTACGAGCTTTACTATCTCCTGTTCCACTACGGCTTTGCCATCGAGGAGCTGCGCGCCACGCGGATCAAGTTCGCCCCGCTCTTCTTCGCGGCGCTGCTGTTTCCGTTGATGTGCGCGGCGAGCCTGGAGGCGGTGATCCGCGCCGAGAAGGATCCGGTTCAGCGCGCCTACAACTGGCGCATTCTGCGCCACATGCTTTCGCCCGCGCTGCTCCTTTCGGACAACATCGTCGTGAAGGCGAGAAAAGCAGCGACATGAAGATCGCTCTCGTGCACAAGCGGCTCGATCTGAGCGGAGGGACGGAGCGCGATCTCTACCGGACCGCCGAAGGTCTGCGCGCGCTCGGGCACGAGATTCATCTCTTCTGCTCCGAGTTTAGCGTCGCGCCGCCTCCCGGAGTCGCGGTGCACCGGGTGCCGACGCTGCCGGCGGGACGGACCGCCCGGCTGTGGAGCTTCGCGCTTCTGGCGCCACGCAGCGCCGCGCGCGAGCGCTGCGATCTCGTCGTGAGCTTCGGGCGGACGCTGCGGCAGGACGTCATCCGGAGCGGGGGCGGGACGCATCGCGCGTTTCTCCGGAGCCTCGGAGAGGAAGGCGGTCCGGCGCGGCGCTGCTGGCAGGCGGTGAGCGTCTATCACCGCTCGCTGCTGGCCGTGGAGCGGCGGCAGTTCCTCTCGAGCCGCACCGGAGGGATCATTGCGGTTTCGAGGCGCGTCGCGCGCGAGCTCACGGAAATCTACGGCGTGGCGTCGGAGAGGATCACGGTTCTGTACAACGGGGTGGATCAGGAGCGTTTTCATCCTTCTTTGCGCGCGCGGTGGCGGCGCGCCGTCCGTCTCGAATGGGGGATACCGGAGGAAGCTCCGCTGGCGCTCTTCGTCGGCAGCGGATTTCGCCGCAAGGGATTGGACCGGCTGATCGACGCGTGGGCGGCGCCCGAGCTGCGCCGCGCGCGCCTGCTGGTCGTCGGCGCCGACGCCGGGTGGGCCGCCTACCACAGGCGTGCGGAGCGGCTGGCGCCGGGAAGGATCGTCTTCACCGGCCGGCAACAGGCCGTGGAGCGCTTCTACGCAGCCGCCGACGTGCTGGCGCACCCGGCGCTGCAGGAAGCGTTCGGGAACGTCGTGCTGGAGGCGCTGGCGAGCGGTCTTCCCGTCGTCGTCAGCCGCGCGGTCGGCGCCTCCGAGATCCTCGCAGGGGCTCTGGCCGACGGCATCGTCGAGGAGCCGGCGGACACGACGGAGCTGGCCTCGAAGCTCGCGCTGATGCTGGAACGCAGCGCCGATGCGGCGCTCGGAGGGGAGGCGAGGGAACTCGCCGAGCGCTATTCATGGGCGGATCACTTTGCAAAGCTGGACG
This sequence comes from Candidatus Zixiibacteriota bacterium, assembly GCA_035574315.1. Taxonomy (NCBI): domain Bacteria; kingdom Pseudomonadati; phylum Candidatus Zixiibacteriota; species Candidatus Zixiibacteriota bacterium. The sequence goes on along the minus strand of DATLYW010000049.1, from coordinate 42,293 downwards.
CCTGTTTGAGGGAGGTCCGAAGGCGTGTCGGCGCGCGATAGCGCTTCGGTCTTCGTCCGCAAGCGCGTGGGCTCGGCCGCGGTTTGGGCCGATCCATGGTTTGCCCGGGTGGCGCCGGAGGTCCTGGCGGACCCCGACCGGCTGTTTGACCGGACCGCGTGCCGGATCGTAAAAGACGAGAAAAAAGTCACGATCGGCCGCGCGGTCCTCGCCGTCGACGGCACCTCGACCGTGGTGTACGTCAAGCGCTACAACGCGCATTCGGCCTTTTACCGGCTCGTCTCGCTGTTCCGCGTTTCGGCGGCGCGCCGCGCGCTGCGGGGAGCGGTCGTGCTGGCGCGGTGCGGGGTGGCGACGGCGCGGCCGCTCGCGGCGGTCGAGATCCGGCGCTGGGGGATGCTCGACAAGAGTTTTTTTCTGTCGCAGGAGATCCCGCAGGCGCTCACCGCGGACGCCTACTGGCGGGAGAGCCTGGCGGCGCTCGCGGGAGCGGACGGCATGCGCCGCCGGCGCGCTTTCCTGCGCGGCGTGGCGCGGCTGTTCCGGCGGCTCCACGACGCCCGGCTGTATCACAACGACCTGAAGGACGCGAACATCCTCGTCAGCGCGGCCGGCGAGGGCGAGCGGCTGTTTTTGCTCGACTTCGAAGGCGTGCGGCAATGCCGTTACCTGAGCGAGCGCAGAAGGGTCAAGAACCTCGTTCAGTTGCTCCGCACGCTGGGCGGCTACCTGAGCGCGACGCAAAGCCTGTTTTTCCTGGGGGAGTATCTCCGGGGAGGCGGGTCGGGGGCCGGCGGCGGGACGCGACGGCGCTGGGTACACAAGATCGCCCGAGCCCGTCGCTGGGCCGACGCGAGGTCGAGGGCCAAGGCGGCGGGGACCGCCGGCCGCCTCTTCCGGCGATCGGAAAGGTAGAGAGGAATGCTGCAATGTCCCTTGAGGCAGCCAGGAAGATTACGGAGACCGTAGACGGCTGGCTCGGGCGGAGAGAGGGATTGTACCTCTACCGCCTGGCCAGGGCCACCGCGGGGCTGGGCGTGGTGGTCGAGATCGGAAGCTACAAGGGGAAATCGACGGTCTGGCTCGCCAAGGCGCGCGAAGCGGCGCGGGGGGAGGAGGTCTGCGCGGTCGACCCCCACGTGATGGGGACGATCGACGAGTTCCGGCGTAACCTGGAGCTTTCGGGCGTCGCGCACATGGTCGTCCCGGTCGTGCGGCCGTCGGAGGAGGCGCTGCGCGGGTGGAATCGGCCGATCGGCCTGCTGTGGATCGACGGCGATCACAGCCACGCGGGCGTGCGGAAGGATTTCTTCGGCTGGGAGCCTCTTGTGAGCCCGGGCGGCGTCATCGCGTTTCACGACAGCTACTCGTGGGAAGGGGTCCGTTCGCCGATCGACGAGGAGCTCATCAGGGACGAGCGCTTCCAGATTCTCGGACAGTGGGACGGAATCTTCGCGATCAGGAAAACTCCCGGGCGCCGGTTCCCTGACCGGGTGAGAAGGCGGGTTTTCATCCGGCTGCGGGCGCTGTTCAATCGGGGACGGGCGGAAAGACGCCACTGGCGCGCGCTTCCGCGGAGAGTGCTGCGGCACCTCTCCGGCCCCCGCGACGGAGAATAGCGGTGACCGCTCGGCCGGACGTCAGCGTCATCATCCCGACGCGCAATCGCGCCCGCAGCCTGGAGCGGCTGCTCGCCAGCATCGGGGCCTTGCGAGAGGCGGATCCACCGCGGGCGGAGTTTCTTTTCGTCGACAACGGCTCGACGGACGGGACCGGCGCTTTGCTGCAGCGGGAGGCGCGCAGGGAGGCGCGCTTCAGGATGAAGGTGATCGAGGAGCCGCGCCCGGGCAAGTCCAACGCGCTCAACCGCGGCCTGGCGGAGGCCGAGGGCGGGATCGTGATCCTGATCGACGACGACGTCGTGGTCGACCCGGCGTGGCTGGTGAGCCATTGGCAGTTCCACCTCGCTTCGGGTTTCGCCGTGGCCCAGGGGCGCGTGCTTGCCGGAACCGATCCGCAAGGCCGGCCCGCGGACCCGGCCCGCCTGCGCGAGTACAACATCCCGATCGTGGACTACGGTCCGGAGGCGCGCGAGATTCGCGGCTTTACCGGAACCAACGTCTCGCTGGACCGCAGGGTCGTCGAGGTCGTGGGAAAATTCAACCCGTGGCTCGGACCCGGGGCATCGGGGTACAGCGAGGATACTGAATATTCACGCCGCATCCGCGCGGCGGGGTTCAGGATCGGCTACGCGCCCGGCGCCGTGGTCTTCCACGAGCTGGACCCGGAGCGCTACGGCCGCGCTTATCACCGCCTCACGGAGTACCGCAAGGGCCTGAGCAGGAGCCTGTATCGCCGGGAATCCCTGTGGCTGCGGATCCTTCCGGACCTCGCCGTGAACTGCATGCGCTACGGCGTTTACAGGGCGCTCGGCCGCGTTCAGAAGGCGTACAGGACGGAAGGCCGGATCATGAAGCGATTGGGGGAGCTTCACGGCCGGTGGCGCGGCGCAGGGAGCCGCGGCCCTTCGGGCGAAGGAGAGGCGAAGAGGTAATGGAGTCGGCGGTGCAGACGGTGGGGGAATCGCCGCGGGTTTCGGTGGTGATCGCCACCTACAATCGCGCGCCTTTCTTGCCGGAAACGCTGGAGGGCGTGCTCCGGCAGACGTTTAAGGATTACGAGGTGATCGTGGTCGACGACGGCTCGACGGACGATACGCGCCGGATCGTGGAGTCCTGCGGCGCGAAGGTCCGTTACGTCTATCAGGACAATCGCGGGGCGTCGGCGGCTCGCAATCTCGGGGTGCGGCTTGCGCGAGCGCCGTGGATCGCCATCCAGGACTCGGACGACGTGCCCCTGCCGGACCATCTGCAGACCCTCTACCGCTACGCCGAGAGCCGTCCCGACTGCGGCCTGGTTTTCGCGAACGGCGGCTACCTGGGCGGGCCGCAGCACCGGCGGGAGACGATCATCCCGCCGCGCAAGTCGCGGCGGTTGGCGCGGCGCGGAGTGGCGGTGGACGACCTTTTCGAGAAGAGCATTATCCGGCTCCAGGCGTCGCTGATTCGCAAGGATTGCTACGAGGCGGTGGGGGGACACGACGAGACGCTGCGCATCTGCGGCGATCTCGACCTGTTTTTCCGGCTGCTGGCGCGTTTCCCGGCGGGTTACGTGGATCGCGTCGTCTTTCTGTACCGCCGCCACCCGGGCAACATGACGCGCAACGAAGAGCTGAGGCTGGTGGAAAACATCCGAGTGCTGGAGCGGCTGGTGTCCGATTTTCCCGAAACCGCGGCGGCCCTCGGCCGCCGACGCATCGCGCGCCGGCTCGCCTACCGTCATTACCGCCTGGCCAAGGGGCGCTGGCGGCGGCACGAGCGGGCGGCGGCGAGCGAGGCGTTGCGACGGGCGATCAGCCTTCGCCCGTACGCGATGAAGTACTGGCTCTATCTGTTGCTCTGGGCGGCGGCCGGCCGGTGAAGAGCGCATGGATTTCAGCGTCATCATAGCCGCCTTCGAGCGTCCGGCCTCTCTCGAGAGACTGCTGGCCAGCATCGAGCGCCATTTCGCAGGAGCGGGCGTCTCTTACGAGGTGATCGTGGCGAACAACGCGCGCGACCGCAGCGTCTCCGAACGCATCGACGCGGTGGTGCGTGAGTTCAGCGGCCGCGACGGTCGGGTGTTTCGAGCCGTGCGGGAGCCAGCTCCGGGCAAGTGCCGCGCGCAGAACCGGGCGATCGCCGACGCGGGCGGATCGATCCTGGCGTTTTTCGACGACGACGTGGAGGTGACAGCCGAGTGGCTGCCGGCGGCGACGGAGTTTTTCCGCGACACCGATTTCGATGCCATGCAGGGGCCGATCCTGGTGCCGCCGGAGGTGGCGGGGAACGCCGAGTTCCAGCGCAGCTATCAGAGGTTTCGAACGATCGACTTCCTGCAGTATCCGTCCGAAACGAGGGAAATCGACACGCTGACCGGAGCGAACATGGCGATCCGGCGCGAGGCTTTCGCGCGGTGCGGGCTGTTCAACGAGGCGCTCGGACCGGGCCGCTCGGGCATCTCCGAGGACGTCGAGTTCGCCGGGCGCCTGATCGCATGCGGCGGGCGGATCGGCTACGAGCCCCGGGCCGCCGTATATCACGAGGTGGACTGGAATCGATTCACCGAAGCCTTCTTCCGCAAGCGCCACGAGCAACAGGGGGTGAGCCGGTTCCTCTACAAGCGGCAATCCCTGGCCGCGATCATCGGCAACATGCTGCGGTCCGTCATGGCCTTCGGCTGGTACGCGCTCTGGCGCAACGAGAGAAGGCAGTATCGGGCCAAGGGGCGCTATTTCCATTACCGGGCGATGCTCCGGGAGAAGATGAAGGCTCTCAGGGTCGGGCCCGCCGGCGGGTAAGCGGCGGTTTGCATTTGGCTCCCCCAGTCCCTATTTTCGCTTCATGACCGGCTCTTCTTCGGGCGCGAGGCCCGCCCCGGCGGTTTCCGCGATCGTGGTCTGCTTCAACGAGGAAGACAACATCGCGGAGTGCCTGGAAAGCGTTCGCTGGTGCGACGAAATCGTCGTCGTGGATTCCTTCAGTACGGACCGGACCGTCGAAATCTGCCGGCGCTACACCGACAAGGTGATCCAGAGGCCGTGGTCGGGCTACCGCAACCAAAAGGCCTTCGCCCATTCTCAGGCGACCGGCGAATGGGTGCTCATGATCGACGCCGACGAACGCGTTTCGCCCGAGCTCAAGTCCGAGATCCAGGAGGCGCTGCGCCACGGGGCCGACGGCGTGGCGGCGTTCTCGGTGCCACGGCTGGTTTTTTACCTCGGCCGCTGGTGGCGCCGCGGCGGCTGGTACCCGGACTACGACGTCCGCCTGTTTCGCCGCGCGCGCGCCAGGTGGGAGGGCAGGGATCCGCACGAGAAGATCGTCGTCGACGGCAGGGTGAAGCGGCTCAAGAATCCGCTCTTCCATTTCACGTATCGCGACATGAGCGATCACGTGGAAACGATCAACCGCTTTACCTCGGTTGCCGCGCGCGAGCTTGCCGCGGAAGGAACGCGCTGGCGGCTCACGGACGCCCTGTTTCGACCGGCCTTCCGGTTCTTCCGCTTCTACGTTCTGAAGCGCGGCTTCCTGGAGGGGTTCGCGGGTTTCTACGTGGCGCTGACGGCGGCCGTTTACGTTTTCCTGAAGTATGCTAAGTTGTGGGAGCTGGAGCTGGAGGAGAAGAGCAAAGGTGACCGGAACCGGTCGTAACCGGTTGCTGAGCGTGTTGCATGTCGATCCGGAACGCGATTGGGGCGGTGGAGAGGTTCAGGTGCTGGGCCTGGCTCGCTACCTGGCGGGTCGGGGCCATCGCTGTCACGTCTTGACGCATCCTCAAGGTTTTCTGTTCGACCGTTGCCGCAGTGCGGGGTTGCCTGTGCTGCCGCTGGTGGCCCGCAACGATCTCGACCTGCGGGCCGCAATGAAGATGCGCCGGCTCGTCCGCGGCGGAAACTATGATATCGTCCATTTTCATACGAAGCGGGCCCACGCGCTCGGCATCTGGCTGCCGGCGGGGCCGAAGTACGTCGTGACCCGCAGGATGGATTACCCGGAGCCTGACAACTGGTACACGCGGCACCTCTACAATCGAACGGTGGACGGGGTGGTGGCGATATCGAGCGCCGTGGCGGTGGTGCTCGAGCGCGGCGGCGTCCGGCGCGAAGCGATCCGGCTGATTCCGAGCGGCGTCGACGCGGAACGTTTTCGAGCGGCGCGCGCGAGATTCGTTCGCCCGGGGGATCCACCGGTGGTCGGGACCGCGGCCGTCCTGGAAGAGCGAAAAGGCCATCGATTCCTGCTCGAGGCGGCGGCGTTGTTGAAAGAGCGCGGGATGCCGGTGAAGGTCCGGCTTGCGGGAGACGGAGCGCTGCGCCGGGAGCTGGAGCGCTCGGCGGCCCGGCTCGGTCTGGATCGGGACGTGGAGTTTTCCGGTTTCGTCGACGACGTGGCGCGGTTTCTCGCAGAGATCGACGTCTTCGTGCTGCCGTCGCTGGCAGAGGGGCTCGGGGTGTCGGTCCTGGAAGCGATGGCCGCGGCGAAGCCCGTGGTGGCCAGCCGCGTCGGCGGCTTGGCGGACCTGGTCGTGGACCGGGTGACGGGCGCGCTGGTGCCGCCGGGCGACGTGCGAGCGCTGGCCGATGCGGTCGAGCGACTGGCGCGCGACCGCGAGCTGGCGGCGGCGATGGGCAGACGGGGAGCGGAGCGCGTGGAGCGGGAGTTCACGATGGAGCGCATGGCGGAAAAGAACGAGATCTATTATTACGACCTGATCGAAGAGGCGGCTGAGAGCCGGAGCGCGCGGGGATGAGGCGGTCGAATAGCCTGGACGAGCGTCGACGCTTGAGCCAGATCACCGACGGGTTTCGCCGCATCAACCTTCTGGTGGTCGGCGACCTGATGCTCGACCGGTTCATCTGGGGCGACGTGGAGCGAATCTCTCCGGAAGCGCCGGTGCCCGTTCTGCGGGTCACCTCGGAAAGCATTCAGCTCGGCGGCGCCGCCAACGTGGTCCACAACATCCGGACGCTCGGCGGGCAGGTCACCGCCTGCGGCGCCGTGGGCAGGGACGGGCCGGGAAAGAAGCTTCTCCAGGACCTCCGGCGGATCGGCGTTTCCACGGACGGGGTTTTCACCGACGAAGGCTACCAGAGCATCCAGAAGACCCGGATCATCGCCCGACCGAGGCATCAGCAGATCGTCAGGCTCGACCGCGAAAGCCGCGCGCCGATGCGCGAGCCGACGCTGAAGAAGATCCGCGACTACGTGCTGCGCCACCACCGCCGCTACGACGGGATCGTCGTCTCGGATTACGGCAAGGGGGTGATTCACCGCGAGCTGCTCGAGCGGCTGGCCGATCTGGCGGGCCGCGACGGCAGGCCGGTGGTCATCGATCCCAAAAAGGAGAACTACGGCCGCTACCGTGGGGCGACGCTGATCACGCCGAACAAGGAAGAGGCGAGCGGTGCGGCCGGCATCCCGATCCGCGACGAGAGCTCGTTGATAGAGGCGGGCCGGCGGCTGGTGCGGCTGTGGCGGGCCAAGGCGGTGCTGATCACGCGGGGGCCCGAGGGCATGAGCCTGTTCCGCCCGCGGCGGACGGCGGCCCACTTTCCGACCCAGCCGAAGGAGATCTTCGACGTGACCGGCGCGGGCGACACCGTCGTCGCCGTGTGTGGGCTCGCGCTCGCGGGAGGCGCGAGCTACGAGGACGCCGCGGTGCTCGCCAACCTGGCGGCCGGCCTGGTGGGCGACGAGGTGGGCACGGTCGCGGTCCGGGCGGACGCGCTCAAGCGGGCGATCGGGGAAACATTATGAAAAGCATGACGGGCTACGGCGAGGCTTCGAGCGAGCATCGCGGAACGAAGATCACGGTCCAGGTGCGCAGCCTCAATCACCGGCATCTGGATCTGCAGCTGCGCGTGCCGCGGGAGTATCTCTCGTTCGAGGAGGAGATCCGCAAGCTGATCCGTGACCGCGTACACCGCGGCCGGGTCGACGTGTTCGTCAACCGCGCCCCGGTGCGCGGGCGCACGCGGCGGTTGCTGCTGGACGAGGACCTGCTCGGCCAGTACCTGGCGTCGATCCAGAAGGCGAAGAAGCGCTTCAAGCTCGCCGGGCAGCCGGAGCTGTCGCTGCTTTCGACGCTCCCCGATCTGTTTCGCGTGGAGGAGGTCGATGCCAGAGCGGCGGCGGAAAAGCGAGGCCTGTTTCGCTGTCTCGGTCTCGCGCTGCGCCGGCTCGACCAGGCGCGCGGCCGGGAGGGGCGAGAGCTCCAGGCCGACATGCGGTCGCAGCTCGTGCATTTGCGCCGGATCGCCGCCGATCTCGAGGCCAGGGCGGCGGCCGCGGCCGCGCGGCTGCAACGGATCCCCGGAGAGGCCAACGGAGGGGCGCTGGAGAGCGAGGCGGGCGAGACGGCGGGCCCCGCCCCCAAGGGCGACGTCAACGAGGAAATCGTGCGGCTGAAGAGCCACATCGCCGCCCTTTTCGACGTGCTCCGCGAGCGTGAGCCGGTGGGCAAGAAGATCGATTTCATGCTCCAGGAGATCCAGCGGGAGCTGAACACGATCGGCTCCAAGCAGCCGCAGCTCCCTATCGTGCAGCTCGTGCTTCAGGGGAAGGAGCGGGTGGAGAAAATCCGGGAGCAATCCCAGAACGTGGAGTGAAAAAACTGGACAAGTCTGCCGCCAAAGGCCGCGAAGGCATCGTCTTCATCGTATCGGCGCCCTCGGGGACGGGAAAAAGTACCGTGATCGGCAAGCTGCTTTCGTTGCTGCCCGACATCCGTCTGTCCGTGTCGTGCACGACGCGGGCCCGGCGCGGATCGGAGGTCGACGGGCGCGAATACCATTTCGTCACGCCGCGGCAGTTCGCCGCGATGCGCGCGCGGGGGGCGTTCGCCGAATGGGCGAAGGTCCACGGATTCTTTTACGGAACCCCGAGGGCGCCGCTCGACCGCTCCATCGCGCGGGGAGTCGACGTGCTGCTCGACATCGATGTCCAGGGCGCCCGCAAGATCAAGCGGAGGTACCCCCGCGCGGTTTCGATCTTTCTCCTGCCCCCGTCCTGGAAGGAACTGGAGCGGCGCCTGGCCCGGCGCGGGACGGAGGGCCGGGAGACGATCCGGCGCCGGCTCGCCAACGCCCGGCGTGAAATTCGCGAGCTGATGCGCTACGATTATTACGTCGTCAACGACAACGTGCGCAAGGCGGTGGGGCTGTTGCGGGCGATCGTCCTGGCGGAAAGGCAGAAGACCGCGCGCCTGCGCGGGCGCGGCGCCCGGGCTCGGGGGCTGCCGGCGCCGTAGGCCGAGCGATGAACATCAACGATCTCGTCGAAAAGGTCCAGTCGTACCATCCCGCGGCGAACGTGGAGCTGATCCGCCGGGCGTACGATTTTTCGGCGAGGGTGCACACGGGCCAGAAGAGGCTTTCCGGGGAACCCTTCCTCACCCATCCGCTCGCCGTCGCGGGCATCATCGCGGACCTCAAAATGGACGAGCCCAGCATCGCGAGCGGGCTCCTGCACGATACCGTCGAGGACACCCTCACCACGGTCGACGAGATCAAGGGGCTGTTCGGCCGCGAAGTCGCGGCTCTGGTGGACGGGGTCACCAAGCTGAGCCGCGCCAACTTCACCAGCCGCGAGGAGAAGCAGGCGGAGAACTTCCGCAAGATGCTGCTCGCCATGGGCAAGGACGTGCGGGTGATCCTGATCAAGCTCGCCGACCGGGTCCACAACATGCGCACGCTCGACCACCTTCCTCCGGACAAGCAGATCCTCACCGCGCAGGAGACGCTGGACATCTACGCGCCGCTCGCGCACCGCGTGGGGATCGCCTGGATCAAGAGCGAGCTGGAGGATCTGGCGCTCAAGTATCTCCACCCGGAGATCTACTACCAGCTCAAGCGCAACGTCGCCAAGAAGAAGGCGGACCGCGAGAAGTACATCGCGGAAGTGATCTCGGTCCTGCAGCGCAAGCTCGAGTCGGAGGGGATCGAGGCCGAGGTCAGCGGCCGGCCGAAGCACTTCTACAGCATCTACCAGAAGATGGAGAGCCAGAATCTGCTCTACGACCAGATCTACGATCTCGTCGCCTTCCGGGTTCTGGTCGACACCCAGCGGGAATGCTACGAGGCTCTCGGCGTGATCCATTCGATGTGGCGGCCGGTTCCGGGGCGGTTCAAGGACTACATCGCGCTGCCGAAGCCGAACATGTACCAGTCGCTCCACACCAGCGTGATCGGCCCCTACGGCGAACGGATGGAGATCCAGATTCGCACGCACGAGATGCATCGCGTCGCCGAGGAGGGAGTGGCGGCGCACTGGCGCTACAAGGAGGGGGAGGACTTCCGGGTGAGCGAGGGACAGCGGTTCGCCTGGCTACGTCAGCTGCTCGAGTGGCAGCAGAACCTTCAGGACCCGCAGGAATTCCTCCACAGCCTCAAGGAGGACCTCTTCCCGGACGAGATCTACGTTTTCACGCCCAAAGGCGACCTCTTGAATTTTCCCAAGGGGTCGACCGTCATCGATTTCGCCTACCGCATTCACTCGGACATCGGCATGCATTGCTCCGGGGCGCGGGTCAACGGCCAGCTCGTGCCGCCCAAGTACATCCTGCGCAGCGGCGATACCGTCGAGATCATCACCACTCCCAACCAGGTGCCGAGCCGCGACTGGCTGAAGCTCGTGAAGACGCCGCGGGCGAAGGCGAAGATCCGGAGCTGGCTCAAGTCCCAGCAACGCGAGCGCAGCCTCGCTCTGGGACGGGAGATCCTCGAAAGCGACCTGCACCGCCACGGGCTGGACTACGCGGCGCTCAGGCGGGAGGGAAAAATCGAATGGCTCGCCGGGGAGTTCGGCCTCAGGGACGAGGAAGCGCTGCTCGCCGCCCTGGGCTACGGCAAGATCACGTCGCGCCACGTCCTGGCGAAGCTCGTGCCTCCGGAAAAGCTCGACGCCGCCTACAAGCGCACCGAGGGGTCGCTCGAGCGGCTGTTCCGCCTCGTTTCGACCAAGCGCAAGAGCCACGGAATCCGGGTCAAGGGAGTCAACGACGTGCTGGTTCGCTTCGCCCTCTGCTGCCACCCGCTTCCCGGCGAGCGGATCGTCGGCTTCATCACGCGCGGCCGGGGCGTGACCGTGCACACCGTCGATTGTTCGACGGTGCTGGAGAGCGACCCGCATCGCAAGATCGAGGTGAGCTGGGAAGAGGGCGTTCAGTCGCTCAGGCCGGTGAAGATCGAGGTCTCCTGCGTGGATCGCCCGGGCCTGCTGGCCGCCATCAGCGCGGCGATCACCAGCGCCGAGGCCAATATCGCCCGCGCGCAGGTGCGGACGTTCTCCGGGGAGAAGGCGATCAACACCTTCGAGGTGATGATCCGGGACTCCGAGCACCTCAAGCAGGTGCTCGGCAACGTCTCGAAGGTCAAAGGGGTTTACCGGGCGGTGCGGGGCCGTGGCCGGGCGGTGTCGGCCGCCGAGCGCGATACCGGTCTGAAGGAAGAAGCGAGATGAGAGAGCCGTTCAGGCCTTCAAGCGGTTCGAGCCGTTCGGCCCTCGCTACGGTCCGACCGGCTGAACGGAGCCCGGCGGTTCCCGAAGGACTCCTTCAAGGCTTTTCTTGAGCCGACGGCAGCGCAAAACCGTCGAGAATCTCCTCGACCGCGGGTTCCAACGGCACGGTTTGAACGGCTTGAACGGAGCGCAGCGGTTGAACGGCTCGAACTATTTATTCAAGCCACCTTCTCCACCCGTCCGGAGTGGATGCAGTCGGTGCAGACCAGGGCGCGCTTGACTCTCCCTTCGAATCGGGCGCGGACGCGCTGCAGGTTGGGGCGCCAGGCTCTCTTGGTCTTGTTGTTGGCGTGGCTGACGTTGTATCCGATGGAGCGGCCCTTGCCGCAAATCGCGCAAACTCTCGCCATGATCAGCTCCGTATCCTCGCTATGATCTCGCTGGTCGAAAACCCCTTCAGGTAGGGAACGACGCACACGGTGCCGCCGTCCCCGATCACGATGTCCGCTCCCACGATCTCCGACTCGGCCCAGTCGCCTCCCTTTACGAGCACGTCGGGGCGAACCGCGGCGATCACGTCGTACGGATCGGGAGCATCGAAGAGGACGACATAATCTACCATCTCCAGAGCGGCAATCAACTCGAGCCGCTCCTCCTCGGACAAGATCGGCCGGCCGGGTCCCTTCAGCCCGCGAACCGAGCGGTCGCTGTTGACGCCCACGACCAGAAGGTCCCCGCGGGCCTTGGCTTCGCGCAGCACGTGGAGGTGGCCCCGGTGCAGCAGATCGAAGCATCCGTTGGTGAAGACGACCTTCCGGCCCGCGGCCCTGGCCGCCGCGACGGCCTCGCAGAGACGCGGAAGATCGACGATTTTCTCTCGCACTCGGATTGGCTACCACGGGCCGGCGGCGATTTCAACGAACGCGCCGTCGTCTTGACCCTCCGGGGAAATTCCGTTAAGGTCCAACCGATCCCGACGCTTTTGCCGGCGGCGATCCAGGAAGGAGCACCGACCGATGGAATATCAGGACCTCAGAGAGTGGATCCAGATCGCGGAAGAGATGGGCGAGCTGAAGACGCTCACGAACTGCGACTGGAATCTGGAGATCGGCGCGATCACCGAGCTGGTCCACCACAAGGAAGACGGCCCCGCGGTCCTGTTCGACGAGATCAAGGGCTATCCCAAGGGCTATCGGGTCCTGTCCAACTCGCTGGCGTCGCGGAAGCGTCTGGCGCTCACGCTCGGGCTCCCTCCGGGCGATACGAAGATGGACTTCGTCCGGATCTGGAAGGAACACTACAAGAAGATCAAGCCGATCCCGCCCAGGTTCGTGACCAAGAGCCCGCTCTTCGAGAACGTCTACCGGGAGGGCGAGATCGATCTGCTGAAGTTTCCCACGCCGCTGTGGCACGACAAGGACGGCGGCCGCTACATCGGCACCGGCAGCGTGGACATCACGCGCGATCCCGACGAGGGGTGGGTCAACTACGGCACCTATCGGGTCATGATCCACGACAAGGACACGGTCGGCTTTTACATCTCGCCGGGCAAGCACGGCCGCATCCACCGCGAAAAGTATTCGAGCACCGGCCGGCCGTGCAAGGTCGCCATGTCCTTCGGCCACGATCCGCTGATCTTCCTCGGCGGCAGCATCGAGGTCCCCTACGGAGTCTCGGAGTTCGAGTTCATCGGCGGCGTCCGGGGCGAGCCGCTGGAAATGATCGAAGGAGAATACTCGGGCCTGCCGATTCCGGCAAACGCGGAGATCGTGATCGAGGGCGACGCGATCTTCGATCAGCCGCGCAGCGAGGGGCCGTTCGGCGAGTGGACCGGCTACTACGCGAGCGACGAGCGGCCGGAGCCGATCGTCAAGGTCAAGCGGCTTTATCATCGCAACGACCCGATCATCCTGGGGTCGCCTCCGGGCAGGCCGCCCGCGGAGCTGGGCTGGTACCGCTCCTACCTGCGTTCCGCCCTGATCTGGGACGAGATGGAAAAGGCGGGCGTGCCCGATGTCAAAGGGGTGTGGCTGACCGTTTCCGGCGGCAGCCGGTTGATGCTGATCGTTTCGATCAAGCAGCGCTACCCGGGTCACGCGAAGCAGGCGGCGCTCGTCGCCTCGCAGTGCCACGCCGGCGCCTATCTGGGACGCTTCGTGGTGGTGGTCGACGACGACATCGATCCGTCGAACACGGACGACGTGATCTGGGCGATGGCCACCCGCTGCGATCCGGCCGAGGACATCGACATCATCCGCCGCTGCTGGAGCGGGCCGCTCGATCCGATTGTCCCCAAGGGCAAGAAGGGCTTCAACTCGCGGGCGATCATCGACGCGACGCGGCCGTACGAGTGGATGAAGGATTTTCCGGCCGTGGCGGAGTCGAGCCGCGAGGTCCTGGACGCGACGGCGAAAAAGTGGGGCGCGGTGCTCTTCGGCAACGGCAAGAAATAGCCGGTTCCGGCGGCGGTCAGGAGGGCAGGTCCACGACGATGAGCGTGGGCTTGCCCTTTTTTATTACCTCGAACCGGATGCGAGCCGGGGGCTTTTGACGCAGCAGGAAGGCTTCGAGGTCCGTCACGTTGTCGATCTTCGTCCCGTTGGCGCGGGTGATGACGTCGCCCCGCTGCAGCCCGGCGGCCATCGCCGGTCCCCCCGCCTCGACGTCGGACACCAGAACGCCGCGGGCGTCCGGCGCGTTGAGGAGCGAGGCCAGCTCGGTCGTTAGATTCTGCCCCTGGAAGCGGAGCCGCTTCTGCAACGACTCGGGTTGATCGCCGGAGCCCGGGACCGGCTGGGCCTGAGCGAGCACGCGCCGCGAAGCGTAGATCGGCGCCTTCATCCTGAGCGCGACGGCGATGGCGTCGCTCGGCCGCGAGTCGATCTGCAGGTCCTGGCGCTGGAAACGAAGCGACAGAATGGCGTAGTAAGTGCCGTTCTTGATCTCGGTGATGGTCACGCGCTGCAGCGTCGCTCCCAGGGCGCGGAGCAGGTTGCGGATCAGATCGTGAGTGAGCGGGCGCGGCGGCCCGATGTGCTCGAGCTCCATCGCGATCGCGCGCGCTTCGGCCACGTCGATCCAGATCGGCAGGAGCTGTTTTTCCGCCACCGTTTCCAGCACCACGACCGGGGTCTGGGATCGCGGATCGACCAGCAAGGTCTTGATCTTCGCTTCGACGGCGTCCGCGTCCTGCGCCGCGCGGGGCGCAGGCGGGATCAGTAGCGAGAAGAGCAACGGCAAGGTGGAGACGGCGATCGTGATTCGCATAGAGCCCCCGGGCGAATGGAATTATTGGCGAGTTCGTAAATACGTAGACATCCCATCATGGCGGCGGGTGGCGGAGACCTTCCGGGGCGCCGCGGTTCAACTGCTCACGGGTCCAGTGGTTCGCCCAAAGGCCTGAAACCGGGAACGGGAAGCCGTCCACTGTCGTTATCCCGGGTCTCGGCCATCTTCCGATGCACGCCCGGCTACCCACGGGCTTTCGAGCGGGAACCGAGGAGTAGCTTAGGGCTTCTCGGCGCGATGTTCAACGACGCCTTTTTCTTGACCGGGGAATTGGCGGTGGGCTAATGTCTGACGCGAAGGGCGCGAGCGCTTGAAGATCCAGATTCTTTCGGCCGACATGGCCAGCCGCATCGCCGCGGGCGAGGTCGTCGAGCGGCCCGCGTCGGTGGTCAAGGAGCTGATCGAGAACGCTCTCGACGCGGGCGCCACCGAGATTTCGGTCTGGGCCGAAGCGAGCGGGGTCGGGCTTTTGCGCGTGGTCGATAACGGCGAGGGCATGGAGCCCGACGATCTCAGCCTCGCCGTGGAGCGCCACTCGACGAGCAAGCTGCGGGACGAGGAGGGGCTCACGCGGATCGCGACGCTGGGGTTTCGCGGCGAGGCGCTGCCGAGCATTGCGTCGGTTTCCCGCGTAGAGATCGTTTCGCGCAGCCGCGGGAGCGAGGCTGCGTACCGCCTGCGGGTGGAAGGGGGGAAGAAAAGCGAGCCTGTCGTGGCGGCGGCGCCTGCGGGGACCTCGGTGGAGGTGCGCGACCTCTTCTTCAACACGCCGGCGCGGCGGAAATTTCTCAAGGCGCCGGCGACCGAGCTGGGCCACATCGCCGATGTGGTCAACCGCATGGCGCTGGCATACCCCGCAGTGCACTTCCGGCTGTTTCACGGCGGCTCGCTCCTGGCCGACTACGTGGCGGTGGCGACGGAAAAGGAGCGGCTGCGTCAGGTCTGGGGCGACGAGATCGCGGCGGGGATGGCGCCGTTCGCGTCGGCCCGCGGCGCCCGCGCGGTCCGGGGATTTATCAGCACCGCGCCGGCGTCCTTTCCGAACGCACGCTACATGATGACCTTCGTCAACCGCCGCTACGTCCGCGACAGGGTGCTCACGCACGCCGTGCTCCACGGCTACCGGACGCTGTTGATGAAGGGGCGCTATCCCGCCGCTCTGGTCTTCCTGGAGATTCCCCTCGAAGAGGTCGACGTGAACGTGCACCCGGCGAAGATCGAGGTGCGGTTTCGGCGCCAGGCCGAGGTCCACGAGGTCGTGGCCGGCGCCGTTGAAGACGGCCTGCGGCGGGAAGCGAAAAAGCCCGCCGCGGCGGCAGGCGCGCCGCAGGCCTTTCCCGCGGTCGCGGAAACGGCGCTCCCGTATGTCGGCAGCCGGCCGCCGCATCCGGGCGCCAGGGATTCCCGGGTCGCGGAAACGGCTCCCCGCGAGGCGGAGCAGGAGAGAGGCGGAGCATCGGAGCGGGGTTTTTTCGGCTCGATGACGATTCTCGGGCAGGTTCTCGGCTGCTACGTCGTCTGCGCTTCGAGCCGCGGGCTTGCGCTGATCGACCAGCACGCGGCGCACGAGCGGGTTGTGTTCGAGAGGCTTCGCCGCCAGTGGAAGGAAGGCGCCGTCGAAAAGCAGAGCCTGCTCGTTCCCCAGACGCTCGAGCTGCCGGCGGGCGAAGGCACCTTGCTCGAGCGCGCCGTTCCGGAATTGAGCCGACTCGGCTTCGATCTCGAGCCGTTCGGGCCGGGAGGCTACGCCATCCACGCCGTGCCGGCGCTGTTGCCGGAGGGCGACTACCGAGAGGTCGTTCGGAGCATGGTCGCCGAGCTGGCCGAGGTGGAGGCTTCGGCTGCGCCCGCCGGAGAGATCGAGGAGCGGCTGGCGAGCCTCGCCTGCCACGGCGTGATCCGCGCCCACCGCAAGCTCGAGACGGCGGAAATCCGGGCGTTGCTCGACGCTCTGGACGGGATCGATTTCGCCACCCAGTGCCCGCACGGGCGTCCCGTGGTGCTCGAGCTGGGCCGCGAGGAACTGGACAAGATGTTCAAGCGCCGGTTGTGATATCGTTCTTAAGCATGTTGTATAAAACGGATTTGAGTCTCTCGGGATGGCGGAACGGGGTAGCGGTGGAGGAATGAAGCCGAGGATCGCCGTCATCCTGGGGCCCACCGCCGTCGGCAAGAGCGAGGTCGCCTTTCGCGTCGCGTGTGCGCTCGGCGCCGAGATCGTCAACGCCGATTCGCAGCAGGTCTATCGCTACCTCGACGTGGGCACCGACAAGCCGCCGGAGGAGCGGCGCCGCGCCGTGCCGCACCATCTGATCGACGTCGTCGATCCCGACGAAGAGTTCAGCGCAGCGCGCTACCGGGACCTGGCGGCAGCGGCGATCGAGGAGATCCATGGCCGGCGCAGGCCGGTCGTGGTTTGCGGCGGAACCGGCCTCTACATCAAGGCGCTGACGCGAGGACTTTTCCGGCCCGGAGCCCAGGACCCGGCGCGGCGGGCGCGGCTGGCCGCCGAGGCGGAGGAATCGGGCAGCGCGCCTCTCCACGAGCGGCTGCGGCGCGTGGACCCGCGTGCGGCGGCGCGCATCCATCCGAACGACGCGCGCCGCGTGATCCGCGCCCTCGAGGTCTTCGAGACCACGGGCAGGCCGATCAGCGAGTGGCAGTCGCGCCACGCCTTCGGGGATGCGGTTTACGAGGTTCTGGAGATCGGCCTCGAGCGCGACCGAAAAGAGCTTTACCAGCGCATCGATCGGCGTTGCGCCCGCATGATCGAGCTGGGGCTCGTCGACGAGATCCGGGAGCTTCGATCGAGAGGTTACAGCCTCGGGTTGAGGTCGCTCAACAGCGTCGGATACCGGCACATGGGGTGGGTGGTCGCCGGAACGATGGCGTTCGCCGAGGCTTTCGAGCTGATGAAGCGCGATACGCGCCGGCTGGCCAAGCGGCAGCTCACGTGGTTTCGCGGCGACCGCGACGTCGTCTGGTTCCACCCCGAGCGCGACGCGGAGACGATCGAGCGCAAGATCCGCGATTTTCTGTCGGGCGCGCCGGCGGGGCGCTCTCGGGAGGCTGTATGAGGCCGCTTTTCGGCGCGGCTCTTCTTGCGGTCGCTTCCTGCTGGGCTCCGCTGGGCGCGGGCGCCGTCGAGGACTGGGGCACCGTCGAAGCCCGCGCGGTGGCGCTCCTCGGGCGCTACCTCCGGATCGACACTTCGAATCCGCCGGGCAACGAGATCCTGGCCGCGCGCTTCTTCAAGGAGATCTTCGACGGCGAAGGGATCGAGGCGAAGGTGATCGAGAGCGCGCCCGGCCGCGGCAACGTCTACGCCCGCCTTCCGGGCAGGGGCGCGAAGCCCGCGGTCGTGCTCCTGAATCACATGGACGTCGTACCGGCGGACCCGGGCTCGTGGAAAGAACCGCCGTTCTCCGGCGCGGTCAGGGACGGTTACATGTGGGGGCGGGGCGCGCTGGACATGAAAGGACCGGCGATCCTCCAGCTCTTTGCGCTCCTGGAGCTCAAGCGGCGCGGCGTGCCGCTCGCCGCCGACCTCGTCTTTCTCGGAACCGCCGACGAGGAGGCGGGGGGAGCGCTCGGGCTCGGCCATTTACTCGAGGCGGAGCCCGGGCTGTTCGCCGGCGTCGGCCTGGTGCTGAGCGAAGGAGGCGGCATCCGGGTCGGGCGGGACGGACGCCCGCGCCAGTTCAACGTACGGGTGGCCGAAAAAGCGCCGCTCTGGTTGCGGCTCATCGCCAGGGGAGCCCCGGGCCACGGCGCCTCGCCGGGACGCGACTCCGCGGTGGCAAGCCTCATCCGCGCGCTCGGACGGCTGGCGGAATACCGGCCGCCGATCAGGGTCCTTCCCGAGGTGCAGAAGTTCTATGCGGACACCGCGGCTGCGGCGCCGCCGGAGCGGCGGGAGCGCTACCGCGACCTGCGAAAGGCGCTCCAGGATCCCGAGTTCGCCCGGGAGTTCACGCGCGACCCGCGCGACGCCGGTGCCGTGCGCAACACGATCGCGATCACGCGGCTGCATGCTTCCGACAAGATCAACGTGGTGCCGGCGCGCGCCTGGGCGGAGCTCGACGTGCGGCTGCTTCCCGGAGAAAATCCCGAAGCCTTCATCGCGGAGCTCCGGCGCGTGATCGCCGACGACTCGATCGCGATCGAGGTTCTGCTGTCGTTTCCGCCGGCGCGCTCGCCCGGCCATCCCGAAGCGTTTCGGGTGCTGGGCGCGATGGCGCGGCGCGCTGGCGTCCCGCTTCTCTCGCCGCTCGGGCGGGGTTTCACCGACTGCCGTTTCTTCCGCGAGAGGAACGTTCCGTGTCTCGGGTTCGTTCCGCTGGCGCAGTCCCCGGCCAGCGAAGGGCTCGCCCACGGCGTCGACGAGCGCATTTCGCTCGATGCTTTTCGCTCCGGGCTGCGGGCGATGTTCGAACTCGTGCGGGAGCTGGCCGTTACGCCCTGAGCCTCAGCAGCAGGGGAGGGGATTCTCGATCAGGTTGTAGACGTGGTCGAAGGTGACCTCGTTGATGCGCGCGAGGATCTTGAAGACGCGCGGCGGCTCGCCCTTGAGAAAGACGAGGATGGCGGTCTCCACCGGCGGGCATCCGGCCTTGACGCAGGGAACCTCCTTGATCACGATCGGCGCGTCGGGCGGAAAGCCGAGGATCGTCTGCACCCAGTAGCGGATCTGGTCGAGGGTGAAGGGCGAGACGTCCTGCTTGCGGCCGAACGGGTCGACGTCGGCGGCGGAGCCGCCGTTGCCGGTCGAGACGCACTGCTCGAATCCCGTGCGGATCTTCTCGGGGTCGAGGTTGCGGCCGATGAAGACCAGGCGGTTGAGCCGCTCCTCGCCGGGCTCCCAGGGGCGGCCGGGCCTTCCCTCGAACAGCAGGTGAACGCCCTGAAAGACGAACTGGTCGGCGTCGTTGCGCAGATTGAGGATGCCCTTCATGCGCAGGATCTGCGGCCCGAACTCGGCGAGCAGCTCGCGGAACCACCGGCTGACCTTGAGGCCGTCGAGGTCGCCCGGCATGACGATCGAAACCGTCGAGATGTCCTCGGTGTGGCCGTGGCGGTGGTCGTGCTGCCGCACCCTGTCCTCGAGAACCGCGCTGCGCAGGTCGAGGATCTTGTCGATCTCGACCTCGGCGTTGCGCGTCTGGTAGATGCGCGCGGCGCCGTTCAGGTTGCGGATCTTGAACTCGAGCTCCTGGAGGTCCTCGGGATTGATCAGGTCGAGCTTGTTGAGCAGCACCAGGTCGGCGAACGCGATCTGCTCGCGCGCCTCCACCGAATGATCGAGCTGCTGCCAGATGTGCTTGGAATCGACGACGGTGACCACGCCGTTCAGCTCGAACTGCGAGCGGATGCGCTCGTCGACGAAAAAGGTCTGCACCACCGGCGCGGGGTCGGCGAGCCCCGTGGTCTCGATCATGAGGGTGTCGAACTTCGCGCGGTGCTCGGAGAGCTGGAACAGGCTGCGCAGCAGGTCGCCGCGCACGGTGCAGCAGATGCAGCCGTTGCTCATCTCGACGATCTCCTGCTCCGAGGAGAGGAGCAGGTGGTGGTCGATGCCGACTTCGCCGAACTCGTTGACGATCACCGCGACCCGGCGGCCGTGATCGGCGGTGAGGATGCGGTTGAGGAGCGTGGTCTTGCCGGCGCCGAGGAATCCGGTCAGCACCGTCACCGGCACTCTTTCGCTGGGGTCGCGCATCGAAGGCGGGGCCATTGCAACGGTGCTGTAAAAACTAACAGCGGAATGGTATTCAGTCAACCGCGAGCCGCGCGGAGCGCGGGGGAGGGACGATGAAGCTCGGCGGCAAGGTGGCTTTCGTTTCGGGATTCGGATCGGGGCTGGGGCGCGCGATCGCGGTGTTGTTCGCGCGCGAGGGCGCGGCCGTCATCGGCACCTCGACGACCGGGAGGAAGGGCCGGGAGACGCTGGCGGAGATCGAGCGGGCAGGCGGGCGGGCGTGGTTCGGCGCTGGCGACGTGAGCGACTTGCGGCGGATGGAGCAGGTGATGGCGGAGGGCGTGCGACGCTTCGGCGGCCTCGACATCCTCGTGAACAGTGCCGGCGTCCGCACCAACGGGAGCATCGTCGAGATCACGGAGGAGCAGTGGGACCGCACGATCGCGGTCAACCTCAAGGGGGTCTTCGTCCTCTCGCGCCTGGCGGTGCCCGAGATGATCAAACGGGGCGGCGGCGTGATCCTCAACATCGGCGCCCGCTCGGGAATCGCCGGGCAGGCGGGGCGCGCTGCCTATTGCGCCTCGAAGGGAGGAATGATTACGCTAACCGAGGCGATGGCGATGGATTTCGCGCGGCACCGGATCCGGGTGAACTGCATCTGCCCGGGCCCGACCCGGACGCCGATGGTCGACACCTCGACGCCGGAGCGGCTGGCGCGCTACCGGGAGCGGGTGCCGCTCGGCCGGATCGGGGAGCCGGAGGACGTGGCGCACGCGGCCCTCTACCTGGCGTCGGACGAAGCCTCGATGGTGACGGCGGCGATTCTTCCGGTGGACGGCGGCATGCGGCTGACCGGGGCGTAGCCGGCGGCGCCTGCGCCGGGCAAGGGACCACGCTATGATCGAACTGAGGCCGTTTGGCATCGAGCAGTACGCGGAGCGCCATTCCAAGCCGATGTCGGCTTTCCACGAGAAGCTCTGGCTCGAAACCTATCGCCGGACCGAGAACGCCGCGCTGCTGGTCGGGCCGCTCGAGGGAATGTTCCTGAAGACGCTGGCGTTGATGACGGGGGCGCGGCGCATCCTCGAGATCGGCACGTTCACCGGCTACAGCGCGCTCGCCTTCGCCGAGGCGCTGCCGAAGAGCGGCCGGATCGTCACCTGCGAGATCGACCCGGAGCTGGCGGCGATCGCGAAGCGCTACTTCGCGGAGAGCCCCCACGGCGACAAGATCGAGGTGCGGGTGGGTCCGGCGCTGGAATCGCTGAAGCGCATCGAGGGGCCCTTCGACCTCTGCTTCATCGACGCCGACAAGATCAACTACGGCGCCTACTACGACGCCTGCATGGAGCGGCTGCGTCCCAAGGGGCTGATCGTTCTCGACAACATGCTCAGGGACGGCAAGGTCCTCCACCCCTCCGACCCGGCGACGGCCGCGATCGACAACCTGAACAAGCGGATCCGCAACGACCCGCGCGTCGCCAACGTGCTCCTGCCCGTGCGCGACGGGATGATGCTGGCGGTGAAGCTCTAGAGCCGCACGCCGGCGCGGGCGAGCCAGCGTCGCGCCGCGGCGGCCGAGTCGCGCAGCTCCTCGACGCCGAGGCAGCGGCCGGCCGCGTAGAAGACGGCGGCGCCGAGCGGGACGGCGACGCCCACCTGCGCGAGGCGCAGCGCGATGCCGCGCAGCGGAAGGCCGGCGCAGAGCGCGCTCGCACCCCACGCGGCCCCGGCCATCGCGGCCGAGGCCGCGGCGATTCGCGCCACGCTTGCGGCAAGTCGCCGCCCCTCCAGGCCGCCGATCCGGCGTCGCATCAGCAGCGCGAGCATGAGGAAGTTCGCGAGCGCCACTCCCGAGGTCGAGAACGCCAGCCCGACGTGGCCGAACGGTTGCACGAGGAGCGAGTTCAAGCCGTAGTTGATCGCGATCGAGATCAGGCTGACGATCATCGGCGTGCGGGCATCCTGGAGGGCGTAGAAAGCGGGCGAGAGCACCTTGATGGCGGCGTATCCGGCGAGGCCGGCGGAGTAGGCGGCGAGAGCGTTCGCCGTCTGCGCCGTGTCGAAGGCGGTGAAGCGGCCGTGCTCGAAGATGAGCGCGATGATCGGCCGGCCGAGGACCGCCAGGCCGACAGCCGACGGAATGCACCAGAGAAAGACCAGCCCCAGGGCGTGGGCGAGCGTCGCGCGGAACTCCGCCGGATCCTGACGTACCGCCAGACGCGAGAGCGGCGGCAGGGCGGCGGTCGCGACCGCGACGCCGAAGACGCCGATAGGGAGCTGCATGAAGCGGAAGGCGTAGTTCAACCAGGAGACCGGCCCGTTCGCGACCGCGCCCGTTTGAGGATCGATGATCGCCGAGGCGAAGTTGGTGTTGACGAAGACGTTGATCTGGACGGCGGCGGTCCCGAGGACCGCCGGGCCCATCAAGCGCAGCACCTGCCGCACGCCGGGGTCGGCCCACGCGAGCATGGGCCGGTAGCTGAAGCCGACGCGCACCAGGCTCGGCCACTGCACCGCGAACTGGAGAAAGCCGCCGACCAGGGTGCCGAACGCCATGCCCTCGATCGGAGCGAGACCGAGCACGGGACCGAGGGAGAAGCCGAGCAGGAGGCCGCCCGCGATCGACCCGATGTTGAAGAAAGCAGAAGCGAGCGCGGGAATGCCGAAGACGTTTTTCGCGTTGAGGACTCCCATGGCCTGCGCCGACCAGGCAACGAGCATCAGGAAGGGGATCATGATGCGCGTGAGCCGGACGGTCAGCTCCGCCTTGCCCGGAATCTCGAAGAAACCGGGAGCGAGGGCGCGCACGAGCTGGGGCGTGAAGAACCAGGCGACGATCGAGATCGCGCCGATGACGATCGTCGCCAGCGTGGCGACGCGATTGGAGAGCCGGATCGCCTCGGCGTCGCCTCGCGTCGCCAGCCGCTGGGAGAAGACGGTGACGAATGCGGAGGAGAGGGCGCCCTCGGCGAAAAGGTCGCGCAGCAGATTGGGGACGCGGAAGGCGGTGAGGAAGGCGTCGTAGTGCAGGCCGGCGCCGAAAAAGATCGCGAAGACCTGGTCGCGCACCAACCCCAGAAGCCGGCTCGCCATCACCGCCAGGCTCACGAGGCCGGCGTTGCCGGCGATCTCCGAGGCTTTGGAGCGCGAGGAATCCATGGACGCGGCTTGATGGTGAGCTCGTAACTAAGTGGACATCGTATCGTGGCGGCTCGCGGCCCGGACCTTGCGAGTCGCCGCGGTTCAATCGTTCACAGGTCCGACGGTTCGCTCAAAAACCCGGAAACCGGGGACCGCAGGCTGCTACCGTCCCCAGGTCGGTCCCGGCTCGCTTTCGACCGATGTTCAAGCTGCCCATGAGCTCCTTGAGCGGCCTGCAATCACCGTCTCGTAGCACAGATTGGAGTCGGCGTCAGCAGAGACGCGCCTGGCTCATGAGCCTTCGGCGGCGAGCGCGTCGACGACGCTCTGGAGGTCCGGCGGCAGCGGAGCCGTCCAGCGGCGGCGCCTGCCCTTGTGCTCGAGCGCAACCGCGGAGGCGTGGAGAAACTGCCGGTCGAGCCGGTAGGCTTTGCGAAAGCGCCGGTTGAAGGCGAAGTCGCCGTGCTGGCGGTCCATGACGACGGGATGTCCCAGCGCGGCGAAGTGAAGCCGGATCTGGTGCATCCTTCCGGTCTCGATGCGGGCGCGGACCAGCGTCGTGTCCCGGAACCGGCGCTCGACCCGGTAGAACGTGGCGGCGCGGACCATGCGCCCGTCCCGCCCGGGAAGCGGAAAGTCGATCGTGCCCCGGTTCTCGGGCAGCCGGCCGGCGACCAGGCAGAGGTACTCCTTTTCGACCTCCCGACGCTCGAACGCCTCTTTCAGGCGCTCTGCCGTCGCTTCGTCCTTGGCGACCAGCAGCACGCCCGACGTCTCGCGGTCGAGCCGGTGGACGAGCCGCGGGACGATCCCCCGGGCCCGGTAGCGGGCCTCGAGCATGCCGAGGAGCGATTCCCGTTTCAGAACGGTCCTGCCCTCGTGAACCGCGAGGCCGGGCGGCTTGTCGATCACGAGCAGGGAGTCGTCCTCGAAGATGACGGGAAGAGGGGCCGCCGGGGCCGAGGCGGGCGTTTTGGAACCGGGCTTTTCCTCGAAGGGAATGTAGATCTCGATCCGGTCGCCGGGCTCGACCATATCGCCGGCGCGCGCCCTTCGGCCGTTCACCCGCACGCCGTGCTTGCGCAACAGCTTGCGCACGTAGCCGATCGGGAAGCGCCGCTTGAGGAAGTTCTCAAGGGTTTTCGGAGCTTCTCCTGCGGGAAAGAGGATCTGTTCGCTCACCGGTGCTGCGTCCGAAAGTTCAGTTCAGAGGCCGTCCGAGTCGTTCGACCGCTGCGCTCCGTTCAAGCGATGGCGCGCAAAGCGCGGCGGTTCGCGAGGTTCAGGGTGGACAAGCGGAAACCCGGAACCATGAGATAGAAACCAGAAACTGTCATTATTTGCAATTCTTCAGCAGTTAAGATAGGTTACGATCATGGCGTTTGAGCGTACCCGCCGTCGAAGTGGGCGCCCTGGCGAGGTTGTCATTGAGTCGGAATGAGTCGGTCGATGCTCTGCGAAAAAAGATCGATCAGATTGATGAAAAGCTCGTTTCGCTTTTGAACGTCCGGGCGTCTCTCGCACGGAAAATCGGCCGCACTAAAAGCCTCAATCACCAAGAGATTTACGCTCCGGCGCGCGAGAAGGAGATCTTCCGCAGGCTCGGGCTGCTGAACCGGGGACCGCTTCCCGACGAGGCCCTGCGCTCCATTTACAGGGAAGTGATCTCGGCTTCACGGGCCCTCGAGGCGCCGCTGCGGGTGGCGTATCTCGGGCCGGAGGCGACCTACAGCCACGCGGCCGCGAGGGAGCGTTTCGGCACCTCGGCGGCGCTGGTGGCGGCGCCGAGCATCGACGCGGTCTTCCAGGAGGTCGTGCAGGAGCGGGCGTCGTTCGGGGTCGTCCCGATCGAGAACTCGACCGAAGGCGTGGTGGGGCAGACGCTCGATCAGCTCGTCGAGGCGGACGTGAACATCTGCGCGGAGCTCTTCGTCGTCATCCATCATTGCCTGCTGTCGCGCACGGGCAGGGCGGATCGCATCCGGCGCATAGCGTCCCACCCGCAGGCCCTCGCGCAGTGCCGCGGCTGGCTGGCGCGCCGCTTTCCGCGGGCGAAGCTGGAAGAGGTCGCGAGCACGGCGCAGGCGGCTCTGATGGCGAAGGAGGACGGCTCGCTGGGCGCGGTCTGCAGCGCCCTGGCGCGGGACGTTTACGGCCTCGAGATCGTGGCGGCCAACATCGAGGACCGAAGCAACAACATCACGCGCTTCGTGGTGATCGGGAAGATCGAGCCGCGGCCGACGGGAGACGACAAGACCTCGCTGGTGTTCTCGGTCAAGGACGAGCCGGGAATTCTGCACCGGATGCTCGAGCCGCTGGCGCGGAACCGGATCAACCTGACCAAGATCGAGTCGCGTCCGATGAAGGACAAGCCCTGGGAGTACCGGTTTTTCATCGATTTCAAAGGACACAAGGACGAGCCGCGCGTGAAGCGGGCGCTCAGGATTCTCGACCGCGGCTGCACCACGCTCAAGATCCTCGGCTCGTATCCGGCCGGCACATGAAGCTCGACGAACGGGTTCCCGAATACATCCGCACGCTGGTCCCCTACGCCCCCGGAAAGCCGATCGAGGAGGTCGAGCGGGAGCTGGGAATCACCGGCTCGGTCAAGCTCGCGTCGAACGAAAACCCGCTCGGGCCGTCGCCGAAGGCCCTGGAGGTCCTGCGGCAGCGGCTCGGCGAGCTCAACCTCTATCCCGACGGCGACTGCTTCTACCTGAAGCAGGGGCTCGCGAAAAAGCTCGGGGTGGAGCCCGAAGAGCTGATCTTCGGCAACGGCTCGAACGAGCTGATCGAGCTGGCGACGCGGACCTTCATGCGGCCGGGAGACGAGGCGGTGATGGCGCGCCAGGCGTTCGTGGTCTACAAGCTCATCGTGCAGGCGGTCGGCGGCGTCTCGCGCGAGGTGCCGCTCAGGGATTTCACCCACGACCTCGAGGCGATCGCCGAAGCCGTGACGCCGCGGACGCGGATCGTCTTTCTGGCGAACCCGAACAATCCGACGGGAACGATCTTCCGGCGCCCCGAGTGGGAGCGTTTTCTCGAGCGGGTCTCGCCCGAAGTGCTGGTGATCGTCGACGAGGCCTATTTCGAGTACGTGACCGACCCCGATTACCCCGACTCGCTCGATTACCGGGCGAGCGGCAGGACGCTGTTCACGCTGAGAACCTTCTCCAAGCTGTACGGCCTCGCCGGGCTCCGGCTCGGCTACGGGGTCGGGCCGCGGGAGGTCGTGGGGCTCATGCACCGCGTGCGCCAGCCCTTCAACGTCAACGCGGCCGCGCAGTGGGCCGGCCTCGCCGCGCTCGAAGACCGGGAGCACGTCCAGCGCAGCCTCGAGGTCAACCGCACCGGGATGGAGTTCCTCCGCGCGGAGATCGAGGCGCTCGGCCTGGAGCAGGTCCCGAGCCAGGCGAACTTCGTCCTGATCCGCGTCGGCGACGGCGCGCGCGTGTACCGGGGGCTGCTCGCCCAGGGAGTCATCGTGAGGCCGATGGACGTCTACGGGTTGCCGCAGTACGTCCGCGTCACCGTCGGGACGATGGACGAGAACCGGCGCTTCATTGCGGCGTTGAAGAACGTTATCCGGGCGGCCTGAGGGGCGGCGGGTTCGAGGTCAAAAATTCGCGGGCCGCGGGCTTCGCAGGGGGCGCGGCGGGAAGGAAAAGTTTCGTGGCAGTGTTGTTTCGGCGGGTGGTCCTGGTGGGCGTGGGTTTGATCGGCGGCTCGTTCGCTCTGGCGGCACGCCGAAAAGGACTGGTCGGCGGGGTCGTGGGCATCGGGCGGGGAGAGAAGAACCTGCGCTACGCTCAGCGGCGCGGCATCATCGACCGCTACGTGGTGCGCCCGTCGGACATTCCGGCCGACACGGACCTGCTGATGATGGGAACGCCGGTGCGCGCGACGGTGCCGCTGGCGAAGGAGTTTCTCCCGTGGCTCAAGCCCGGCTGCGTCGTCACGGACGTGGGCAGCGTGAAGGAAGAGATCGTTCTCGGCATGGAAAGGCTCCTGCCGCGGGAGCTGCCGTTCGTCGGCGCCCATCCGATCGCAGGCGGCGAGCAGTGGGGGGCGCGCGCCGCGACGGCGGACCTCTTCGAGGGACGCCGCTGCATTCTCACGCCGACGCGCCGGACCGACGCGGCGGCGCTGCGCAAGGTGGCCGCGCTCTGGCGCGGCGTGGGCGCGCGGGTGGAGACGATGGACCCGGCGGTCCACGACCGCGTGTTCGGGGTGGTAAGCCACCTGCCGCACGTGCTCGTCTACGCGCTGGTGGGCGCGCTGGGGCGCACGCGGATCCGCGGCGTCGACCTGAAGAGCTATTGCGCGGGAGGCTTCAAGGACTTCACGCGCATCGCTTCGAGCCGCCCGGAGCTGTGGCGGGACATCTGTCTGATGAATCGTCGTGCGGTGGGAAAGGCGCTCTCGGATTACATCGGCCGCCTGCAGGAGATCAACCGTTGGATCCGCGACGGGCGGGGAGACGCCCTGGAAAGGGAGTTCGCCCGGGCGAACGAGATCAGGGCTCAGATACCGTGACGAGACGGGTCGGCGAAGCCAGAGAGCCGCTTCGGGGCGAGCTGACGGTGCCCGGCGACAAGTCGATCGGTCACCGGGCGGTGATCTTCGGCGCTATCGCCGAGGGGCCGACGCGCGTGCATAATCTCTCCGGCGGAGAGGACAACCGGCGGACGGTGGAAGCGTTCCGGAGCCTGGGGGTCCCGATCCGGAGCGAGGGGGGCGCGCTCTGGATCGAGGGGCGCGGGTTCGAGGGGCTGAAAGCGCCGGCCGCGACCATCGACTGCGGCAACTCGGGGACGACGATGAGGCTTCTCTCCGGAGTACTGGCGGGCCGCTCGTTCGAAAGCCGCCTCGACGGCGACGATTCGCTGCGGCGGCGGCCGATGCGCCGGATCATCGAGCCGCTTGCGCTGATGGGCGCGCGGATCGAAAGCCGGGACGGCTCCGGGCTTGCGCCGCTCAGGATCCACGGGGGTGCGCTGAAGGCGATCGATTACCGGATGCCGATGGCGAGCGCGCAGGTGAAATCGTCGATTTTGCTGGCGGGGCTGCAGGCCGAGGGGGTCACGACCGTCACGGAGCCGCAGCTCTCCCGCGACCACACCGAGCTCATGATCCGGGGCTTCGGCGGAGAGGTGAGCGCCGAGGGAACCAGGGTTTCGGTGCGGGGCGGGCAAAGGCTTCGCGGGCGGGAGGTGCGTGTTCCCGGGGACATCTCCTCGGCGGCGTTTTTCCTGGTTGCGGCCTCGATCGTGCCGGGCTCCGAGATCGTGATCCGCGAAGTGGGGATAAACCCCACGCGGGCCGGGGTGATCGAGATCCTCGAGCGGATGGGGGCGTCGATCGAGCGCCTCGAGCCGCGCGTGGAAACCGGCGAGGCGGTGGCCGATTTGCGGGTCCGATACCGTCCCCTTGAAGGCGTCGATATCGGCCCGGAGTTCTCCGCCCGCACGATCGACGAATACCCGGTCCTGGCGGTGGCGGCGGCGGCGGCCCGGGGCACGACGGCCATGCGCGGAGTGAAGGAGCTTCGTTACAAGGAATCGGACCGGATCGCGGCGATGACCGAAGGGCTTCGCCGGCTGGGGGTCGAGGTGGAGGAGCGGGACGACGGTATGGTAATTCAAGGCCGAGGGCGGCTCAGGGGAGCGGCCGTGCGGAGCTTCGGGGATCACCGGGTCGCGATGGCGCTGGCGGTCGCCGGGCTCGTGTGCGACGGCGGAGCGGAGATCGACGACGCGGGCTGCGTGGCGATCTCGTTTCCGGGCTTCTTCGAGTTGCTCGACGGCTTGCGGTCGCAGTAGCATGGCGCCGGGAGATCCGCAGCCGAGGCGGTTCATCATCGCCATCGACGGTCCCTCGGGCGCGGGCAAGAGCACCCTGGCGAAGCGGGTGGCCAAAGAGCTAGGATTTACTTATCTGGACACCGGCGCTATGTACCGGGCGATCGCCTTGAAAGTGCTGAAGGAAGGAATAGATTTGAGGAGCTTGGAGCGGTTGCAGGATCTGGTGAATCGGACCAGTATCGATCTCGTGGACTGCGACGGGAGCCCGCGGGTCTATCTGGACGGGGTCGATGTCACCGACGCCATCAGAGATCCCGAGGTGAGCCAGATGGCCTCGAAAGCGTCGGCGCTGAAGGTCGTGCGGGACAAGATGCTGGAGCTGCAACGGGCGATCGGCGCTCGCGGCGGTTTGGTGGCGGAAGGGAGAGACATCGGCACCGTGGTCTTTCCCGAGGCGGAGGTGAAGATCTACCTGGATGCTTCGGTCGGCGAGCGGGCGCGGCGGCGCTTTTTGGAGCTGCGCGCCGCGGGTCGCGACGTCGATTTCGAGAGCACCGTGCGGGAGATCGAGGAGCGGGACCGGCGCGACAGCGAGCGCGATCTCGCGCCGCTGCGCCGGGCGCAAGACGCGGTGGCGATCGATTCCTCGACGCTGAGCGCCGCCGAGGTGGCCGAGCGCGTCATGCGGATCGTTCGAGCGAAGTTGTCCGAAAATTAATAAGGATCGGAGTCGTGGTCCATGAGTGAAAACGAACTGGAGAAGAAGAGCGCCGCGGCCGGCGGCGCGAATGATTTTCAAGCCCTCTTCGAGGAGAGCCTGCGCGCGGTCAAGCCCGGGGGCGTCGTCAAGGGCACGGTGGTGGGGATCACCGCCACGCACGTCCTGATCGACGTCGGCTACAAGTCCGAGGGGCAGATCCCGATTCACGAGTTCCAGGACCGCCAGGGAAACCTTCAGGTAAAGGTCGGGGATCAGGTCGACGTCTTCTTCGATTCCTCGGAGGCCGAAGGGGGCGGGATCGTCCTGTCGCGCCTGCGCGCGCAGAACATGAAAGTGTGGGAGGAGATCGAGAAGGCCTACCACGAGGGCGGGGGCATCGAAGGAGTGATCGTCGGCAAGGTCAAGGGCGGCTTCAAGGTCGACGTCGGGGTGCCGGGCTTTCTACCCGGCTCCCATGTGGACATTCGGCCGGCGCGAAACCTCGACAAGTTCATCGGCCTGCGGGACCGGTTCGCGGTGCTGAAATTCAACCGCCCGCGCGGCAACGTCGTCCTTTCCCGCCGGGTTCTCCTGGAAAAGGAGCGGGAAGCGCTCAAGCAGGAGATCCTCAAAGTTCTCGAAGAGGGCGTGATCCTGGAGGGGACGGTCAAGAACATCACCAGCTACGGCGCCTTCGTCGACCTGGGCGGCATCGACGGTATCCTGCACATCAGCGACATGTCCTGGGGGCGCATCAGCCATCCCTCCGAGGTGCTCCAGGTCGGCCAGACCGTCAGGGTCGTGGTGCTGAAGTTCGACCGCGAAAAGGAGCGCATCTCGCTCGGCATCAAGCAGCTCACTCCCGATCCCTGGCACACCGTCGCGGAACGCTACCCTGTGGGCTCGCGCGTCAGGGGGAAGGTGATCAGCCTGATGGACTACGGCGCCTTCGTCGAGCTGGAAAGCGGGATCGAGGGGCTGATCCACGTCTCCGAGATGTCCTGGACGCGCAAGGTCTCCCACCCTTCGAAAATCCTCCAGCCGGGCCAGCAGGTCGAAGTGGTGATCCTCAACGTCGATCCGGCGCACCGCCGCATCTCGCTCGGCCTCAAGCAGGTGATGCCCAATCCGTGGGAAGAGGCGCGCCAGAAGTATCCCGTCGGCTCGATCGTCAAGGGCCCCGTCCGCAACATCACCGACTTCGGCATCTTCGTCGGCGTCGAGGAGGGCATCGACGGACTGGTCCACGTTTCCGACCTTCACTGGACCAAGAAGATCAAGCACCCCTCGGAGCTTTACAAGAAGGGCGACATCGTGGAGGCCAAGGTCCTGGGGATCAACGTCGAGAACGAGAGGATGTCGCTCGGTATCAAGCAGCTCACCACGGACCCGTGGAAGCTGATCGCGGAGAAGTATCCCGTCGGCACCAAGGTCAAGGGCCGCGTCACCAGCGTTCCGGATTTCGGCGTTTTCGTGGAGCTGGAAGAGGGGGTCGAGGGGATGATCCACGTCTCGCAGCTCAGCACCGAGCGCGTCGAGAAGCCTTCGGCGCTTTTCAAGGTGGGCGACGAGGTGGCGGCCGAGGTCATCCACGTCGACCCCAACGAAAGAAAAATCGGCCTCAGCATCCGTGCCCTGCGCAAGACCGAGGAGCGCCAGGAGATGGAGAGCTACCTCAAGCGGGAAAAGCAAGGGAGCATGTTCTCGTTCGAGTCGCTCCTGAACGAGGAGCTGCGCCTCGACCGCGACGAGGAAAACCAGTCGGGGCGCAAGCCCAAGTAGGCGCGCGCTCCGACCGGCGGGCGGTACCATGGGCGGAAGACATCCGATTCTGAAGGGTTTGGGCGCGCTTTTCGTCCTCGTTCTGGTCTTCTTCTCGGCGTCCTTCTTCTACGCCTACCTGACCGGCGGGGATCCCAAGGCGCTCTCGCTTTTTTCCGGCGACGGCGTCGCGATCGTCGAGATCGCGGGAGCGATCGAGGACTCGCGCGAGGTGGTCGCGGAGCTCAAGCGCTTCCGCGACGCGCCGTGGATCAAGGCGATCGTGGTCCGCATCGACTCTCCGGGCGGAGCGGTCGGGCCGACGCAGGAAATCTTCGACGAGCTGCAAAAGGCCAGGAAGAAGAAGCCGGTCGTCGCTTCGATGGGAGGCATGGCGACCTCGGGCGGTTACTACATCGCGAGCGCCTGCGATCAGATCGTCGCCAACGCGGGCACGCTCACCGGCTCGATCGGCGTGATCATGCAGCTGAGCAACGTCGAGGAGCTGATGAAGAAGATCGGGATCAAGGGCTACAGCATCAAGAGCGGGCCGAACAAGGACATCGGCTCGCCCTTCCAGCCGCTTTCCCCGGAGGGTCGGACGATCCTCCAGGGGCTGATCGACAACGTGCACGGCCAGTTCGTCGCCGCCGTCGCCAAGGGCCGGGGGATGGAGGAGGGGGAGGTGCGCAAGCTCGCCGACGGCCGGGTCTACTCGGGGGCGCAGGCGAAGCAGCTCGGGCTCGTCGATCACCTGGGCAATCTCGAGTACGCGATCGACCTCGCCGCGCGGCGCGGCGGCCTCGAGGAGGAGCCGGCGATCTACTATTCGCAACCCGAACAGGAGCGGTGGTGGGAGCGGCTGTTCATGTTGCTGACGGGCAGGCGTCTGGGCCGCGGCGAGCTGGGCTGGTTGCGCTACGAGTGGTCGCCGGCGCTGCTGCAGTAGCCCGTTGGGAAGGAGCCGTTTTTAGGGTAAAAATGTTTTTCGTGTCGTGAGGGGGGTCTATGACGAAAAGGGATCTGATCGACGAGGTCAACAAGCGGTTTCCTCATCTTTCGCGCAGAGACTCGGAAGTGATCTTGAACGCGATCTTCGACTCCATGACCGAGGCGCTCGCCCAGGGCGAACGGATCGAGATCCGCGGTTTCGGCAGTTTCGTCGTGAAGCATCGTCGCGCGCGCCAGGGGCGCAACCCCAAGAGCGGCGCGCTGGTTTCCGTGGCGGCCAAACGCGTTCCGTTCTTCAAGGTGGGCAAGGAGCTGCGCTTTCGGGTGGACGGCAAGATGCCCCAGACGGGAGCCTCCGAGTGAAGCAGCTCTGGGCGCCCTGGAGGATGGTCTACATCGATCGGGGCGCGGACGAATCGGGCTGCATCTTCTGCGACAATTTCCGCCAGAGCGACTGGCGCGAGGCCCTGGTTCTGGCGCAGACGCCGCACACGGGGGTGATGCTCAACAAGTACCCGTATAACAACGGCCATCTTCTGGTGGCCCCGAAGCGGCACGAGAAGGACCTTTCGAGCCTTTCCAACGAGGAATACGTCGACCTGAACGAGACGCTCCGGCGCTCGGTCGACATCATCCGGCGGGCGCTGAAGCCGGGCGGTATCAACATCGGCATGAACCTCGGCAAGTGCGCCGGGGCCGGGGTGGAGGACCACCTCCACTGGCACATCGTGCCGCGGTGGGAGGGCGACACCAATTTCATGCCGGTCCTCAGCGACACCCGCGTGATGCCACAGCACCTGGCCGACAGCTATGACCGACTGCGCTCTTTCTTTGAAAATCTGCTACCCTAGAAGAGACGGGAACGACCCGGACATCTGACGGCGCGAACACCGACCAAGGAGGCGGATCGACGTGAACGAGGCAAAGACCCTGGGAGAGCTCAAGAAGGCCGGCATCGCCGTGCTGCCGGTTCGCGAAGAGATGCGCAAGAATCTGGTGCAGGCGCTGCAGAGCGGCAAGCGGATCCTGCCCGGCATCGTCGGGTACGACGAAACGGTCATCCCGGAGATCGAAAACGCCATCCTGTCGGGCCACCACATGGTGTTCCTGGGAGAACGGGGTCAGGGCAAGTCCCGCATCATCCGCGGGCTGGTGAGCCTGCTCGACGAACGGATTCCGATCGTCCAGGGTTGCGAGATCAACGACAACCCCTACCGCCCGATCTGCCGCGTCTGCCGCCGCAAGGCCCAGGAAATGGGCGACGACCTGCCGATCGACTGGATCGACCGCGACGCGCGCTACGCGGAAAAGCTGGCGACGCCGGACGTCTCGATCGCCGACCTGGTGGGCGAGATCGATCCGATCAAGGTCGCCGAAGGCCGCTACCTGGCCGACGAGGAGACGATCCACTACGGGTTGGTGCCGCGCACCAACCGCGGGATCTTCGCGATCAACGAGCTGCCCGACCTCACCGAGAAAGTGCAGGTGGGCCTCTTCAACCTCATGGAGGAGAAGGACGTCCAGATCAAGGGGTACAAGATCCGCCTTCCCCTGGACGTGGTCATCGTGGCGAGCGCCAACCCGGAGGACTACACCAGCCGCGGGCGCATCATCACGCCGCTGAAGGACCGCTTCGACGTCCAGATCCGGACGCACTATCCGAAGAGCATCGAGGACGAGCTGCGTATCATGGAGCAGGAGGCGGTCCCGATCGACCGGCGCAGCCGCAAGGTCGAGGTGCCGGAGTTCATGAAGCAGATCCTCGGGCAGCTCACGTTCGAAGCCCGCAAATCGACCGAGATCAACCAGTCCTCGGGCGTGAGCGTGCGCGTGACCATCAACAATTACGAGACGCTGGTGAGCAACGCCGAGAAGCGGGCGCTGCGGTGCAACGAGGGGGAGATCGTCCCGCGCATCAGCGACCTCCACTCGGTGCTCGCCTCGACCAGCGGCAAGATCGAGCTGGAGTACGTGGGCGAGGACAAGAAGGAGGACGAGCTGATCGAGAAGCTCCTCAACCGGGCGATCCTCAAGGTCTTCGACCAGCATTTCACTCTCAATTCGCTGCAAAAAGTGGTAGACTACTTCAATTCGGGCTGGGGGGTGGAGGTTTCGGACCAGATGCCGTCGCAGGACTATCTGGAAGGGATCAAGGAGATCCCGGGCCTCAAGGAGGCGATCCGCACGCTCGGGATCCAGGAGTCGCCGGCGCTCATGGCGTCGGCCACGGAGTTCGTCCTGGAGGGGCTCCATCTCCACCAGAAGCTGAACAAGGAAATCGAGGGCGGCCGCGCGACCTACGGGAAATAGCGCCGCCGAAACGGGTAAGCCGTGGTGCACTTTCGGTACAGCCGCTGGAACGGTTCCGGACGCGAGGGACTCGACGCCGAAACCGTCTTCGACCAGCTCAACGACTACATGAACGACAGCGGCGACCTGCAGCAGGCGATGCGGCGGCTGATGCAGAAGGGGCTGAAGCGCGGCGAGAAGCAGACCAAGGGACTCGACGACCTGCTCTCCCAGATCGCCCGGGAGATGCGCAAGCTCTACGACCAGTACCGGCTGCAGTCCGCGATGGACGAGCTGGAGGAGCGGCTGGAGTCGGTGGTGGAGGAGGAGCGGCGCGCCCTGGACGAGATGGATCAGGCGGGGCGGGAGACCCGCGCCAAGCGGGAGTTTCTCGAGGACCTGCCGCGCAAGGTGAGCGAAGCGGTCGAGAAGCTCGCCGCCTACGAGTTCGAGAGCTCCCGCGCCGAGGAAGAGTTCCGGAAACTGCTCCAGGACCTCGACAAGATCCGCAAGCTGGAGAACTGGCTCCGGCGCGAGGGTAGCCTGTTCCGCGGCCAGACGCCGGCGGACTTCCAGAAGTCGATGGAGATCATGGAGCGCATGGAGGAGCTGCGCCGGCTCGAAGGGCAGCTCTCCAGCATGCAGCTCAAGGACGTCGACAGGGAGCTCCTCGAAAAGCTCCTCGGCGGCGATCCGAAGCAGGACTTCGAGGGGATCATGCGGATGCAGTCCCTGCTCGAGGAGGGCGGCTACGTGGTGGAGCAGGGCGAGCGCTTCGAGCTCACGCCGCGTGCGGTGCGGCGCGTGGGCCAGCTCGCGCTGCGCGACATCTACCGCCAGCTCCGGCGCGACGGCATCGGGCGCCATTCGCTCAACCGCCGCGGCAGCCACGAGCAGATCACGGAAGAGACCCGCCCCTACGTGCAGGGAGACCCGCTCAGGATCGCCATGATCCAGACGCTCAAGAACGCGCTGATACGCGGCGGCGGCGTGCCGGTGCGGATCGACCCCGGCGACTTCTCGGTTTACGAGTCCGAGCACACCACCCGCGCGGCGACGGTGCTGCTCCTCGACATGAGCTGGTCGATGAGCTGGGAGGGACGGTTCGCGGCGGCCAAGAAGGTGGCGCTGGCGATGGAGGCGCTGGTGCGCACGCTCTACCCGCGCGACTACTTCGGCATCGTCGGCTTCTTCACGCGCGCGGTGGAGCTCAAGGCGAAGGATTTGCCGCAGGCCACCTGGAACATGGGCGACCCGTTCACGAACCTGCAGGACGGGCTGCACCTGGCGGCGGAGCTGCTCGAGCGGCGGCCGAGCCCGAACCAGCAGATGATCGTCATCACCGACGGCCAGCCGACGGCGTACTGTCGGCAGGGGCGGCTGTACTGCGAGTGGCCGCTGAGCTTCGGCGGGATCAGCCAGCGGGCGGCCGAAGAAACGCTCAAGGAAGCCGAACGGATCACCCGCAAGGGCATCACCATCAACACCTTCATGCTCGACGACAGCCCGGTTCTTCGCGGCTTCGTCGACGACCTCACCCGCATCAACAAGGGCCGTGCCTTCTACACCCGGCCCGACCGCCTGGGCGAGTACCTCCTGGTCGACTACATGTCGCACCAAAGGAAAAGGGTCTGAACGCGCGAATAGTCGCTGCGCTCCCGTTCAAACCGTTCAAGCCGTTCAACCGCTGCGCTCCGTTCAAGCGGTGCGGTTCAAAGGTTCAAAGGGTTCAAAAGTTCAAGGTAGAAAATCACAAACCTGGCCTTCCTGTTTTTGCTCTTCCCGGTCAGGGGTCTTCGGTCGCTCTGGTGAGCGTCCGGGGACCGCTTTTTTAATCGGTTTGAACCGCTTGAACGGCTTGAACCATTTTTTACGCTCTTGACACCTGAAATTATTTTCAGTATAGCGGGTCTCATGCTTCCCGCGCTCACCCTCCGGCAAAGGGAGATCTACGAGTTTCTCCTGCGGTCGATCCGGGAAAAAGGCTATGCCCCGTCGATCGCCGAGATCGGCGGCCGGTTCCGGATCGCCTCGACCAACGGCGTCTTCGACCACCTCAAGGCCCTGGAGAAGAAGGGCTACATCCGACGGGTCGGCAAGCGCGCCATCGAGGTTATGGACGCCTCGGGGCGGCCCGCGGCCGTCTCGCTCCGCGAGATCCCGATCGTCGGCAAGATCGCTGCCGGAAAGCCCCTGCTCAGCGAGGAAAACGTCGAGGGGATCCTGAGGATCCCCGACGACATGGGCTCGGGGAAGCTCTTCGCCCTGACGGTCAAGGGAGACAGCATGATCGGCGCCGGGATTCTCGAAGGCGACCGCGTGATCGTCAAGCAGCAGTCGGCGGCGGAGAGCGGCGACATCGTCTGCGCGTTGATCGAAGGAGAGGCGACCCTGAAGCGGTTCTACAAGGAGGAGGGAAAGGTCATCCTCCGGGCGGAGAACGACAGGTACGAGCCGATCACCGTCTCCCGCGGCGAGTTCCGCATCCTGGGAAAGGTGGTGGGACTGGTGAGGAAATTTTAAGAGTTCAAGGGTTCAATGGTTCAAAAGTTCAAGGTTTAGAAAATTTCGACAAATAAAATTCTCAACGCAAGGGACGCCCA
The DNA here is from genome assembly GCA_035574315.1 of Candidatus Zixiibacteriota bacterium. Taxonomy (NCBI): domain Bacteria; kingdom Pseudomonadati; phylum Candidatus Zixiibacteriota; species Candidatus Zixiibacteriota bacterium. The sequence goes on along the minus strand of DATLYW010000049.1, from coordinate 4,996 downwards.
TGCGCGTAGAACACTTCGAGGATCTGGAGATCTGGAGAGAGGCGCGCCGTCTGGTTCAGGAAATTTATCGTCTGACGGCGCCTCCGAAGTTTCGGCGAGATTTCAGTCTCCGCAGCCAGATTCGGAGTGCGGTGGTTTCAATCATGTCGAACATCGCCGAAGGTTTCGAACGAGGCGGCAATCAGGAGTTCATGCAGTTTCTTTACGTCGCCAAAGGGTCCTGCGGAGAAGTACGTTCCCAGCTCTGCGTCGCTCTCGACCAGGGCTATATTTCGGAAAGCGACGCGGAGAAGTTGCTCAGTTCATTCAAACGGCTGTCGGGCATGATCGGCAATCTGATCCAATATCTGAAGCGCAGCGGAATGAGAGGTTCGAAATACAAAGATGGGGTGGATCTGTAGCTTTCTCGTTTTTTACCTTGAACCATTGAACTTTTGAACCTTGAACGTTTCGTATGCTTCTTGCTCCGGCCCGAAAATTTGATTCACAGGCCGTCGAAATTTCACCATGGTCTCATTCTGCCTTATCCGGTCGCTTCGTCGAGATCTCGGGCGCCGGGGCGTCGGCCGCGCTGACGGCCGCCTTCGGCCTGGTCCTCCAGGCGCAGCAGCGCGGCGAGGCGGTGGGCTGGGTCACGCTCGAGGAAAGCTCGTTCTATCCGCCCGACGCGGCGGAGCGGGGGGTCGATCTCGGTGCGCTCGCCGTCGTGCGCGTGGGCCGGCCCGAGCAGATCGCTCGCGCCGGGGAGAAGCTGTTGCGCTCCGGCGGCTTCGGCCTCGTCGTGCTCGACCTCGGCGAGGCCGACGTTCCCATGCCGCTTCAGAGCCGGCTGTGCGGCTTGGCCCACCACCACCATACCGCCCTGGTCTGCCTGACGGCCAAGGAGCGGCGGCGTTTTTCCCTGAGCTCGCTGGTTTCGCTGCGCGTCCAGGCGGAGCGCAACCGGGCGGAGGCCCGCCGCTTCACGTGCGCGTTGCGCGTGCTCAAGGACAAGCGGCGCGGGCCGACGTGGAGTCACACGGAGGTTTGCCATGGGCCGGCTGGCCTGCGCTAATCTCGCGGCGTTCCCGCTGCAGATCCTGCTGAGGCGCCACCCGGAGTGGGCTTCCCATCCCGCCGCCGTGGTCGCCGAGAACAGGCCGCAGGCGCCGGTCCTCTGCGTCAACGAAAGAGCCCGCCGGGCGGGCGTGCTTCCCGGGCTCAGCTTTTCCGCCGCGCTCGCTCTGGCGGCCGGGTTGCGCGCCGGCGCGGTCTCATCGCGCGAGGTCGAGGCGGCGGTCGAGACGCTGTGCGGTCGATTGATGCGGTTTTCTCCACGCGTCGAGCCCTCGGCGGAAGAGGCCGGGGTTTTCTGGCTCGACGGCGACGGGCTCGGCCGCCTCTACGCCTCGCCGAAGCAGTGGGCAGCCGCGATTCGTTCGGACGTCGCGGCGCAGAAGTTCAGCGCCGCCGTGGCGGTAGGCTTCAGCCGCTTCGGCACCTATGCCGCGGCCAGGACGAGACAGGGGATCACGGTCTTTCGCGATCCGGCAGAGGAAAAACGGGCCGCGGAGAGTGTGCCGCTCGCGCGCCTGGAGATCGAGCCCGAGTTTCGCGACGCGCTCTTCAAGCTCGGCGTCACCACCGTCGGGGAGCTGCTCGAGCTGCCGGCAGTCGGCCTCTACGAGCGCTTCGGAGCGGCGGCCTACCGCCTCCACCGGATGGCCTCGGGCGATCTCTGGGCGCCGCTCGACCCGGCCAGACCCGAGGAGCCCGCCGGAGAGCGGCACATCCTGGACGGCCCGGAAAGCGACTCCGCGCGCCTGCTCTTCCTGGTCAAGCAGCTCCTCCGCCCCGTGCTCGCGGCTGTGGCGGCGCGCGGCCGGGCGCTGCTGGCCTTGAGGCTCTCGCTTTTGATCGATCGGGGCGGAAGGATCGAGGAGCGGTTGCGCCCCGCGGCGCCGACGCTGGACGAGGCGCAGATCCTCGATCTGGTGCGCCTTCGGCTGGAGTCGTTGCAGCTCGCGGGGGGCGTTACGGAGGTCGCGCTCAGCGCCGAGGAATGCCCGGCGACGCGCGAGCAGCTCCGGCTGTTCGCCGAAAGGCCGGCGCGCGACCTCGAGGCCGCCAACCGGGCGCTGGCGCGCCTGCGCGCGGAGTTCGGGGAAGGGGCCGTCGTGCGCGCCAGGCTCGCAGACGGACATCTTCCCGAAGCCCGCTTCGCCTGGGAATCACTCGACCGCATCTCCCTCCCCAGAGTAAACGTTTCGAGCGCTTCCCCCGATAACGGCTCTAACGATTTGGATGACTCGAACGAAGACGGTTTGAACGGAGCGCAGCGATCGAACGGCTTGAACTGCTCGAACGAGAACTTTTTGATCCGCCGCATTTTCTCCAAACCGATCCCCCTGGACTGCGCCCCCCGCAGCACCCACGAGGACGGCTGGCTCGTCCTCGGGCCGAGGCACGGCAGCGTCGACAGACTCGTCGGGCCGTACATCTTTTCCGGCGGCTGGTGGAACCGCGAGATCCGGCGCGACTACTACTTCGCCGAAACCCGCCGCGGCGATCTTTTGTGGCTTTATTACGACCGGGTAAGAAGAAGGTGGTTTTTGCAGGGGACGATCGAATAACTGAAGCTCCAACTGTTCCGGAAGTTCCAATGGTTCCAACTCTTAAAGAGGGGAGCAAGGCTATGGGAACCGTTCATGTGTCAAAATCGATGAACCGCACACTCGCCGTGATCGAGGGCGGGATACAGAAGCAAACCCGCGTCCAGCCGCCTCCAACATCTCCGAAACCGAGGCTGCTCGACCAGGTCCGCCAGGCGATTCGTACCCGGCATTACAGTTACATGACGGAAAAGGCGTACGTTCACTGGATCAAGCGTTTTATTTTTTTTAATAATAAGCGTCATCCAGCGGAAATGGGCGAGGCGGAAATCGGTCGGTTTCTTTCCGCTCTTGCAACCGATCTCCACGTCAGCGCCTCGACCCAGAACCAAGCCTTCAACGCACTTTTATTTCTTTATAAAGACGTGCTGGGCAAAAAGATCGGCTACATCGAGGGCGTCGTCCGGGCGAAAAGACCAAAACGGCTCCCGGTGGTGCTCACGAAAGACAAAGTCAAGAACGTGATCGATCGGATGAACGGCGTTCCACGTTTGATGGCGATTCTTCTGTACGGTGGTGGTTTGCGACTGATGGAATGCTGTCGACTGCGGGTCAAAGATATCGACTTCTCTCGCAACGAGATCGTCGTTCGATCAGGAAAAGGAAACAAAGATCGCTATACCATGCTGCCCAGCGCGGTCCGAGATTCGTTGGCTCAGCATCTTCGAGAAGCCCGCGCGCAGCATGAAGCGGATCTAGAACGGGGGCTGGGCCGGGTTTCCTTACCGAATGCTCTCGACCGAAAATATCCAAATGCGGGTAGAGAATGGGGCTGGCAATGGGTATTTCCGGCGACCAGTCATTACACCGATTCTGTGACTGGGGAAAAACGCCGGCATCATTTGCATGAGTCGGTTTTGCAACGCGCGTTCAAAGAAGCGCGGCTAAAAGCGGGTGTTTTCAAGCCAGCGGGCTGTCACACCTTACGCCATTCCTTTGCCACGCATTTATTGGAAAACGGGTACGATATCAGAACGGTCCAAGAATTATTGGGACACAACGATGTGAGCACGACAATGATTTACACGCACGTCTTGAACCGGGGTGGCAAGGGCGTTCGGAGTCCAGCCGATGGGTTGTGATCCGGCCGGTCCATGCAGGTATATTTGTGCTATACAGACCAGCGATATTGGATATACCTCGAAAAGGGTTCGTTGACAAAATGTTGATTGAAGGAGTAAATTTCATCGCAGTGATTCCCGGTAACCCAATATCGCTGGTCAGTATACTCATTGGTTAGGCGTCAAGAACCCGAGGTTACGATCCGAGGTTAGCCATGGCAGAAATTAGCGAGAGCCAAAAGAAAAAGATCATCGAGGCTCTCGAAAAGCGAAAAGCACGTTTGCCTTGTCCGCGCTGTGGCAATCAAAGCTTCTCTCTGCTGGGCGGCTACTTCAACCAGCCGATCCAGACTGAACTCGGGGGTCTGGTCATTGGCGGCCCAAGTGTGCCCTCCGTGGTTGTGGTTTGTAACCAGTGCGGATTTATGTCGCAGCATGCACTTGGTGCGCTCGGACTGCTACCGGAGTCCGAGCCCTCGAAGGCAGGGGGTGCCAATGGCTGAGAACCCCGCCGCTGCGCCCGTATCTATCGACACCAAGTCGATCGCTGACCAAATCGCACGTGACACGAAGGTTCATATGAATCTGGGGCAAGACGCGATCGTGATCACCGAAGACAGGGTACGCCTGGTCCTGATGACCCATCTGCGCAAGCTGGAACAGAAGCGCGGTTGGATTGCCCCCTTGGGACTTCTTGTCGCAATTGTCACAGCATTTGCTACAGCAACTTTTCGCGACGCATTTGGGCTAAAGGCAACAACGTGGGAGGCAATCTTCGTGTTATCTGGTGTTGCATCCCTCGTGTGGACGATCATTGCCATGGTAATTGCGGTCCGCGCGCCGTCCGTTGACGATGTTGTTTCAGAAATGAAACGCGAGGCGAAGGCCATTGCGGAGAAGGACGCCTAACCCCACGCCCCACGCGGACGCGCGCGCCAGCGCCGTGCCATGCATGTATTCGTGGGCGCGCGCCGGTGGGCGTGGACGTTGGGCGGATGGCGGCGGGAGCATTAGTATCACGAGCGTCCCAAGGGTGCTTGACATTCTGGTGAGTCCAAGTGGAAAAGGTAGACGAAGCAACCCCAAAGCGTGATGAGATTTCCGAGCAGCAATCCTATGAGCAACTGCAATGCTACACACTCGGTCACGGAGGTCTCGAGTTTATTCATCAACATGTCGTCGATGCGTGGGCTGCACAGCACGCGGATGAGCAAACCAAGCCGATCAGGCTGACGTTTGCGCTCGTTGGACTATACCTGCACGTTGAAAGAGGGTTTTCGGGAC
>DATLYW010000048.1:300000-404653 GCA_035574315.1 Candidatus Zixiibacteriota bacterium | reverse complement strand
CCCGCCGGTCCGGCGCCGACGACAACCACTTCGACCCGCTCCATCGTCACCCTCCCGGGGACGTCAGCTCGGCTTCGCGCCTTTCTCCCGCAGCACGACCCAGCGCTCGCTGCCGATCTCGAGCGACTCCATGAACCCGGTGACCGTGAGCCGCTCGCCCTTCTTCGGCAACACTCGATCAGTGATCACCCGGATCGAACCGGTGTCGTCCCGCAGCGTGAAGTACTTCACGAACAGAACGGACGCGGCGTCGGTGACGGTGCCGTGGATGGTGATCTGCTTGTTTTCGTAGTCCCGCGGCCGCTCGAGAACGTCCTTGATCCTGGTTGCGGTAAGACGATTGAACTGCTCGCAGGAGGCGGCGGCCAAAACGAGGCAGAGAAGCGCCGGGAGACAGGACGCAGCGCGCATCGCGGCGCATGGGGAGAGCCGACGGCGACAGGCTGCGCGCGAAGTCATGCCCGCGATACTATTGGACGGAAAATCGGCTTGTCAAACGGAATTTCGGCCGCGACGGCGTCGCTGTCCGCGCGTGGCGTTCCGCTGCAGCCAATTCAGGAGACTGGCGGACGTATTCGAAGGCGAGGAGAAGAAATTTACAGGTGGTGCGCCCGCCGAGAATCGAACTCGGACTTAGGGTTCCGGAGACCCTCGTGATATCCTTTTCACTACGGGCGCCCGCTGATTTTTGTACCATCGGCGGGACCGCCGAGTCAACGCGCCACCCGCCAGCCCGGCGGCACGGAGCCCGAAACCGTGCTCGCCACCGCCACCATCTCGTCGTGAATGGTTCCGTTGGAGGCCAGCGTCTCGCTGCCCCAGAGGGAAAACCGTCCGCCGGAAAAGTCGCTGATGCGCCCGCCGGCCTCGGTCACGATGAGGCTTCCGGCGGCGGTATCCCACGGCTGGAGCTTCATCTCCCAGAAGCCGTCGAGCCGGCCGCAGGCGACGTAGCAGAGATCCAGCGCCGCCGAACCGTCGCGCCGCACGCCCTGGGAGCGGACCATGAAGGCCTTGAAGTAAGCGAGGTAGAAATCGGGATGCTCGCGTCGATCGTAGGGAAAGCCGGTGGCGAGCAGTGATTTGTCCAGCTCGGGGGTGCTTGAGATTCGAATGGTGCTGCCGTTGAGCGTTGCGCCGTGCCCCTTCGCGGCGCGGAAACATTCCCGACGCAGCGGATCGTAGACGAGCCCGACGATCAGCTCACTTTCGTGCTCGAGAGCGATCGAGACGCAGAAATGCGGATAGCCGTGGGCGAAATTGGTCGTGCCGTCGAGCGGATCGACGATCCAGCGATAGCCGCTTCCGGAGCCCGTGACGTTCGATTCCTCTTCCGCGAGGATCGCATGGTCGGGAAAGCGCTCGCGCAACGCGGCGACGATGCAGCGCTCGCTTTCCCGGTCGGCGGCCGTCACAAGATCGATCGCTCCCTTGTAGTCGATTGTCTGGGGCTTCAGCCAGCTCTCGCGCAATAGCTCACCGGCCGCCCTTGCCGCGTCCCACGCCGCCGACAGAAAACTCGCAACCATGCCCGTCATTGCGGAAACGTCCGTCGCAAACCGCCGAGTGCTATGTTACCTAATGGGTCGTGAAGATTCGAGCGCCGGCGAAAATCAATCTCGGGCTGCGCGTTACCGGCAAGCGCAAAGATGGCTATCATCTGATCGATTCGATCCTGGCGCCGATCTCGCTCTGGGACGAGGTCGAGATCCGGCGGCGCCCCGTTGCGGGCCGGAAAGCCCGCCCGCGGCGGCAAATCTCGGTCTCGTGCGTGCCCCCGATCGCGCCGCGGGGACGGCGAAATATCGCTTACCGCGCGGCGGAGCTGCTGCTTTCCGAAGCGCGGGTCGACGCCTCGATCGTCATCCGCATCCGTAAGCGCATTCCCGTGGGGGCGGGCCTCGGAGGCGGGAGCAGCGACGCCGCGGCCGCGTTGATTGGCCTGAACCGGCTGCTTCGGTTGGGCTGGACGCGTCGCCGGCTGGCCCGTCTCGCAGTCCGGCTGGGCGCAGACGTGCCGTTTTTCGTATACGGCCGGACGGCCCGGGCCCGGGGTATCGGCGAACGGCTCACCCCCGTTTCCGGGCTCCGCCGGCTCTGGCTGGTGGTGCTCTATCCGGGCTTTCCTGTGGCCACTTCCTGGGCTTACCGGAACGCGCCAGTTAAGTTGACAAAACCCATTGCAAATACTAGCATTACGTCGCGATTGCGGAGCCTGAAAGGTCTGCCGGAAATTCTCGTCAACGACCTTGAGGCGGTTACTTTGGCCCGATATCCTCGGATCCGTCGCCTGAAGGAGAGTTTGGCACAGCAGGGCGCCGTCCTGGCCCTGATGTCCGGGAGCGGATCTTCGGTCTTCGGCGTCTTTACTTCGAGGCAAAAAGCGGCGCAAGCCTTTGCCCGGTTGCGGAAGGAGGAGGGGGTTCACGCTTTTCTTGCACATACGTTGAGGTAGTGGGGGAACAACAAGCCCGCAAGGTTTGTCCGGCATCAGGCCGCGCGCGAAGAGGAGGTCCCTATGCAGGTTACAGAAGTTAGGGTCTTTCCTGTCGATGAAGATAAGCTGAGGGCTTATGTGACCATCACTCTCGACCACTGTTTCGTGATCCGCGATCTCAAGATCATCCGAGGGACCACGGGCTTCTTCGTGTCGATGCCGAGCAAGAAGAGAAAAGACGGAACCTACAAGGACATCGCCCATCCGATCAACAACGAGACGCGAAGAATGATTGAAGACAAGATCATAGCCGAGTACGAGAAAGTTCTCGCGGAAGGGGGGAGCCAGAGAGCCCTCGGAGGCGGGTAGACCGATCATCTGCCCGGGCGGATGAACATCTCTGGGGAGGTTCGGGGATGGGCGGTCGCCAAGCGGTAAGGCCCCGGACTTTGGATCCGGTATCGAAGGTTCGAATCCTTCCCGCCCAGCCAGTTTCCACCTGATTGACGCGGCGCGATTCCATCAAAGACGGCCCGGTCTCGCGCTCGTTCGGCGGGTTTTTTCTTTTTTGTCAGCTCACGCTCGGCCCGTCCGTGAACCGGACGAGGCGTTTCGGGCGCGGGAATTGCTATACGATCCCGGCGGGATGGTTATGAGTCGACAAGGCGCGGAGCTTAAGATTTTTGCGGGCAATTCCAACCCGCCGCTGGCGCGGGAGATCAGCGATTATCTCAAGGTGCCGCTGGGCGAAGCCGTCGTCGAGACGTTCAGCGACGGGGAAAGCAAGGTCGAGATCAAGGAGAACGTTCGGGGCGCCGACGTCTTCGTCCTGCAGTCGACCTGTTCCCCGGGAAACAACAACCTGATGGAGCTCCTCCTCATGCTCGACGCCTTCAAGCGGGCCTCCGCCAAGCGCATCACCGCGGTGATGCCGTACTACGGCTACGCGCGGCAGGACCGCAAAGTGGTGCCGCGGGTGCCGATCAGCGCCAAGCTCGTGGCCGACCTGATCACCACCGCGGGCGCCTCGCGCATGCTCACGATGGATCTCCACTCGGGCCAGATTCAGGGGTTCTTCGACATCCCGGTCGACAACCTGTACGCGACGCCGGTCCTGCTCCAGCACCTGCGCAAGCGGCTGAACAACCACGAAGTGACGATCGTCTCGCCGGACGCCGGCGGCGTGGAGCGGGCGCGCGCGATCGCCACGCGACTGGACGCCTCGCTCGCGATCATCGACAAGCGGCGGGTCGGCCCCAACGTCGTGGCCGAGATGAACATCATCGGCGAGGTCAAGGATCAGGTCGCCGTCCTGCTCGACGACATGGTCGACACCGCCGGCACGCTGACCATGGCGGCGGAGGCCCTGAAGCGCGAGGGGGCGAAAAGGATCCTCGGGTGTTGCACCCACGCCGTGCTCTCGGGGCCGGCAATCCAGAGAATCGAGGAATCGCCGCTGGAAGAACTGATCGTGACCAATACGATTCCGCTCGGGCCGGAAGCCCAGAGATGCCGTAAGATCAAGGTGCTTTCGGTCGCGCACCTGATCGGCGAGGCGATTCGCCGCACGCACGAGGAGGAGTCGATCAGCTCGCTGTTCGTCTGATTCCGGCCGGGCGTTTTTTTACAGGAGGTAGCTTTCGTTGGAAACTCTTGAGATCCATGCCGATGCGCGTGAGGTGAAGGCCAAGCGGCAGGCGCGCCGGCTCCGCCGCGCCGGAAAGATTCCGGGCGTGCTCTACGGTCCGAAGACGCCGCCGGTTCCTCTGCAGCTCGACAAAAGAGAGTTCTCGACCCGGGTGGGCGTGCTGACCGGCTCGCATCTCGTCAGGCTGAGGTCGGAGTCTCCCGCGCTGGCCGACAAGGTCGCGCTCGTCAAGGAGATGCAGTTCCATCCGGTCACCGGGGAGATCCTTCACGCGGACTTTTACGAGGTCGATCTGAGCATCAAGATCCAGGTGCAAGTCCCGCTCCAGTTCGTCGGGAAGGCCGCGGGAGTGGTTCGCGGCGGTATCCTGCAGCCCGTGGTTCGCGAGATCGAGGTCGAATGCCTGCCGCTGGACATCCCGGAATCGATCCAGGTCGACGTGAGCGAGCTCGACATCGGAGACGCCATTCACGTGGAGGACCTCAAGATGCCGCCCGGCATCAGCGCCGTATTCGACTCCAACTTCACGATCGTGACGGTGGTGCCGCCGACGGTCGAGGAGGCTCCGGCTCCAGCCGCGGCGGCTCCGGTGGAGGGAGCCGTAGCGCCGACACTGGGCGCGCCGGAAGAGAAGAAAGAGGGCGCCGAAGAAACCTGATGCCGGGTCTGTTCTGCGCGACGGGACCCGAGCGGTGAAGCTTGTCGTCGGCCTCGGCAATCCGGGCAAGAAGTACGAGCGGACGCGCCATAATCTCGGCTTCGTCGTGGTCGAGCTGGTCGCCGAGCGTCGCGGCGCCAGGCTGCGTTCCCGCCGGTGCGATTCCCTGGTGGGGGAAGCGGTCTTCGATGGCGAGCGGGTCCTGCTCGCAAAGCCGCAGACTTACATGAACCGCAGCGGGGCGGCGGTAAGGGCGCTGCTGAAAGAATGCGGAGCGACTCCGCAGGACCTGATCGTCGTTTACGACGATCTCGACCTGCCGTTCGGGAGAATTCGCATACGCCCCGGGGGAAGCGCCGGCGGCCACCGCGGAGTGCAGTCGATTCTCGACGAGCTGGCGGGAGCGTCGTTTTACCGGGTGCGGCTGGGGATCGGGCGTCCGCCGGAGGGTGTCGATCCTACGGACTACGTGCTCGAGCCCTTCACGCCGGAGGAAGCGAGCCGCCTGGGCGAGTTCGCCGGGCGCGCGGCGGACGCGGTCGCCTGTCTGCTGCTCGAGGGCCCGGAGCGGGCGATGGGGCAGTTCAACCGGGCGGGGTAGCGCGTGCGCGCGGCATTGTAAAGGCGGGCTTGCTGTGCTAAAAACAACCATTTATCGCGGAGGGATGCTCGACCGTGGCACTTTATGAAACCCTTTTCATCGTTCATCCGGAAAAGGGGGGTAGAGTCAAAGAGTTCATCGACCGGTTCAGAAAGATCATCGAGAGCCAGGAAGGCACGGTGACCGACGTCGATGAATGGGGCCTGCGGGAGCTGGCCTACCGCATTCAGAAGCAGAACAGGGGATATTACGCGCTGCTGCGGTATCGCTCATCGGGGCGCGGCGTCGAGGAGCTGGAGCGTAACCTCAAGCTCACCGACGGCATCTTGCGTTACCTTACGGTCCGGGCGGAAGAGGGGAGCCCGACTCGCGGCGTGTCTCCTCCCAAGAGCCGCGAGGAGGAAGGCGGGAAGACGGGCGGCGAGCCGGGCCCGGGCAAAGCGGAAGCGCCGGCCTAAGGAGGCGAACCGCCGGGCGGCCCTCCGATGGGCGAGTACAACAAAGTCATCTTGTTGGGAAATCTCACCCGGGACCCGGAGCTTCGTTACACGCCGGCGGGCGCCGCGGTTTGCGAGTTTTCGCTGGCGGTCCCTCACCGTTACCGCGTCCACGAGGAGCTCAAGGAGGACGTCTGCTACATCGACGTCGTGGCGATGGGGCGGGTGGCGGAGAACAGCAAGAGTTTTCTCCGTAAGGGCTCGCGAGTCCTGGTGGACGGGCGGCTGAACCAGCGCCGCTGGGAAACTCCCGACGGCAAGAAGCGAAGCAAGCACGAGATCGTCGCGAATACCGTGCAATTTTTAGACGGCGCGGGCGCACCGGCAGGCGACCAGGATCAGGAATCGCACTGATCCGCCGGCCGCGCCGGACAGGATAGGGTTCTATGTCAAAAAAAGAGACGACGACCAGGGTTGGCAGGAGCGACGAGGAGAAGGGAAGTTCCCGGCGCCGGCCCATGTTTCGCCGCAAGGTCTGCCGGTTTTGCGCCGACAAGTCGTTGAGAATCGACTACAAGGACGTACGCACCATCGGCGCGTTCATCACGGAACGCGGCAAGATAACGCCGAGTCGCATCACCGGGAATTGCGCGCACCACCAGCGGCTGCTCACGACGGCGATCAAGCGAGCGCGCAACGTCGCGCTGCTGCCTTTCACGACGGCAAAAAGCTAGCCCGCAAGCCGGGGTGATTATGCAACGGCTGGAAACGGCCAGCAAATTTCTCCTGGCTCTGACTGCGACAGCGTTCCTCTTCATCAGCGGCATCATGGCTCCGCCCGCCGGAATCGTGCTGCTGCCGCTGGTCCCGCAGCCGGCGCTCTCGTTCGGGTTGCGTTTCGGGGCGCCCAGCGGCATCGGCGTGACGCTCGCCGCCGCGGCGCTGTTCCTCCTGATCGCCGGCGAGGAGCTGGCGCTGATTTACGGGCTTTTCGGGCTCGTGGTCGCGCTGCTGTTCGCGCTGCTCGGACGCGTGCGGGCGGTCGAGTATCTGGTCTTCGGCGTCGCTTCCGCGGTCTATGCCGCGGCAGGGGCGCTGCTGTTCTATTTCTACGGTTCGTGGTCCGCGATGGTGCGAGATTTCCGGGCGAGCATGACCGAAAACTTCGCGGCCGCCGTGCAGATCCAGGAGCGAATGGGTCTTCCGAAGGAGAGCATCGACGCGCTCCGGGAGCAATCTCCGGAAATTGTCGGCCTGCTCCTCTATCTGCTGCCGGCGCTGCTGTTCGTCGCTGTCGGGGTCGTCGTGTTGCTGAACTTCTTCCTGCTGTGGCATCGTTTTCCGGAGCGGCGCGAGCAGTGGTTTGCCGTCGAGACGTTACGAGAGTGGAAGGCTCCCGAGCCGCTGGTCTGGGGTTTCATCGCATGCGGCTTCTCGTTGTTTCTGCCGGTGCCGGGCGTGCTGAAGGCGCTCGGGGCGAATCTTCTGGTCGTGATCGCCGCCTGTTATTTTTTCCAGGGCCTGGCGATCGTAGCGTTCTTTTTCGACAAGAACCGGGTGCCGCGGTTCTTCCGCGGCGTCACCTATCTGTTCATCGCCTTCCAGCAGATCTTTACGTTTCTGGTCATCGGCCTCGGTCTGTTCGACCTGTGGATCGACTTTCGACGCTTGAGGAAGAAAAACCTGAAGCCGAGCCAGGTTTCATAGAGGAGGCAAGATGGAGGTCATTCTCAAGGAAGACATTCCCAATCTCGGCAAGATCGGAGAGGTCGTGCGCGTGCGCGACGGCTTCGCGCGCAACTACCTGTTGCCGCGCGGGCTGGTCCTGGTGGCGAACAAGAAGAACCTGAAGTTTTTCGAGCACCAGAAGCGGGTGGTCGCGGATCAAAAGCAGCGTCTGGTGCGCGAGGCCCAGGCGGAAGCCGAGCGGCTCGCCGGGCTCGTCCTCGAGCTGCCCATGAGGGCGGGCGAGGAAGGCAAGCTCTTCGGCTCCGTCACCAATCTCCAGATCGAAAAGGCGCTCAAGGCCAAAGGCTTCGAGATCGATCGGCGCAAGATCCACCTGCCTGAGCCCATTCGCGCGCTCGGCGAATTCGAGGTGCCGGTCCGGCTCGCGGCCGAGGTGACGGTGCCCCTGAAGGTCGTGGTCGTTCCGGAGGAGGGCGAAAAGTAGCCCGGCACGGAGACCCGTTCCGGTGTTCCGCTCCGGCGCCGTTGCCGCCGGCCTGACCCGCGCCGGAAGCGGCGGCGCCCGCAGGGCGAGGGTCGGATTGCTGCTTGCCGCCGTTCTCTGGAGCCTGGCCGGCGTCTTCATCAAATTCCTCCCGCTCCATCCCCTGGCAATCGTATTCTACCGGAGCTTTTTTGCGTCGCTGTTCTTCGGCTTCTTCGCCCGCACCACTTCGTTCCCGCGCGCCGCGACCGCCGTCTCGATGTGCAGCTACACCGCGGCGATCAGCGCGTTCGTCGCCGCCAACAAGCTCACCACCGCGGCGAACGCCATCGTCCTGCAGTACACCGCCCCGATCTTCGTTTTCCTCATCGTCCGCTTTCTGCTTCGCGAGGCGGTTTCCGCGGCGAGCTGGCTCGCGCTCCTCTGCGGGATGCTCGGGGTGAGTCTGATCTTCGCGGGGAGCGCGGGAGAGCCCGACGCCCCGGGCGTCGCCATGGCCGTGCTGAGCGGCGCGTTGTTCGCGATTTACATGGTGAGCCAGCGCTTTCTCACCGGCGTCCACGCCGCGACGCTGACCTTCGCCAACAACCTCGCCTGCTGCGTGCTGCTGCTCCCGTTCGTGTGGCGGGAGCTGGCGGTGGCCGGGGATCAGGCGGCGATCCTGGCCGTCATGGGAGTGGTGCAGCTCGGCATCCCCTACTGGCTTTTTGCCCGGGCGGTCGCCAGCATCACGGTGCAGGAGGCGTCGCTGATCGTGCTGGTGGAGCCGGTGCTCAACCCGGTCTGGGTGGCGCTGGCGGTGGGGGAGCTGCCGTCGGCGGCCACCGCGGGCGGCGCGGCGCTGATCCTCGGCGGGCTCGCGCTGCGCTACTGGCGGGAAAAGCCGCCGCCCGGGCGATGACGGCCGCGCTCCGCGGTTTCGCCTGGGCGCGGGAATTGTGATAAGGTACGGCGATCGTCAACAAGACCAGGGAGGGAACGATCATGAACTGGGGCATGGCCAATCGCATGGCAAGAATCGTCAAGCCGGAGGACGGGCGCGCCGTCATGCTCGCCGTCGATCACGGTTACTTTCTCGGGCCCACCAGCGGCCTGGAGCAGCCGCGCAGGACGATCGCGCCGCTGCTGCCCTACGCCGACTCGATCATGCTCACCCGCGGCGTCCTGCGCAGCTCGGTCGATCCGGGCGCGAACGTGCCCGTAGTGCTCCGCGTCTCCGGCGGCTCGAGCATCCTGAAAGAGCTCTCCAACGAGGACATCACGGTCTCGATCGAGGACGCGATCCGACTCAACGCGTCAGCGCTGGCGCTTTCGATCTTCGTCGGGGCGGAATTCGAGAAGCAGACCCTCGTGAGCCTTGCCCGGCTGGTCGACGAAGGCGAGAAATACGGGATCCCGATCCTGGCGGTCACCGCGGTCGGCAAGGACATGGCGCGCGACGTGCGCTATCTGGGGCTGGCCTGCCGGATCGCCGCCGAGCTGGGGGCGCACATCGTCAAAACCTACTATTGCGAGCAGTTCGAGCAGCTCGTCGAGAGCTGCCCGATCCCGGTGATCATCGCCGGCGGCAAGAAGACGCCCGAGATCGAAGCGCTGGAGCTGACGTACAACGCGGTGACGCGCGGCGCCGTCGGCGTCGACATGGGGCGCAACATCTTCCAGTCCGATAGCCCCGTGGGCATGATCCGCGCCGTGCGGGCGATCGTCCACGAAAAGGCCTCGGTGAAGGAAGCCTATCGGATCTACGAAAGCTCGAGAGAGGCCGCGCCGCGGCGGGCGGCAAGCTAGAAAAGGTTACCGGCTCGCGGAGCTGAAACGCGCGACGATGCCGACGTTTCGGAAATTCACGGAAATCGCGGCATGGCGATAGGCTCGCGAATCCCCGCGAGCCTTGAGGTTCGACGGCCGGGGTCCTGTCGCGCCCGCATATCGCGTTCGATCAGGACCGTGTTTCTCGCGAACAATTCGAGCGGCTGGTTGCGGAGACAGAGCCCGACCGGTCGAATGATCGGCGTATCGGTGGTTTGTTTGCGCAAATCGCAGACTCGCGGACTGAAGCTCAAGACGCCCTGAGCCCGATTCAGGATTCCCCGATGTCGTTCCCGAACCAGCAACCGGAAACCGAGAACCGGAAACCCGCCCCGGCCGGCATGGCCGTCGCCATGTATTACAACAACCGCGACGTGCGGCTGGAGCGGATGGCGGTACCGCGGATCGGGGCCGGGGAGCTGCTGGTGCGCGTGCGGGCGAGCGGCATCTGCGGCAGCGATCTCATGGAGTGGTATCGCGCGAGGAAGGCCCCGCTGGTTCTCGGCCACGAGATCTCCGGCGAGGTGGCCGAGGCCGGCGCCGGCGCCGGCGACTTCCGGCCGGGCGACCGGGTTTTCGCCGCGCATCATGTTCCGTGCGGCGCGTGCCGCTACTGCCTCGACGGTCACGAGTCGGTCTGCGACACGCTGCGTTCCACCCACTTCGATCCCGGCGGGTTCGCGGAGTACGTCCGGGTGCCGAAGATCAACGTCGAGCTGGGAACGTTCCGCATTGCCGAGGAGCTGTCCTTCGACGAGGCCTCCTTCATCGAGCCGCTGGCCTGCGTGGTGCGGGCGCAGCGCTTTGCGCGCGTGCGGCCGGGTCAGACCGTGCTCGTGATCGGCAGCGGCGTTTCCGGCCTCCTGCACGTGCAGCTCGCCCGGGCGCGCGGCGCCGCGCGCGTGATCGCCACCGACGTGAGCGACTTCCGCTTGAAGGCGGCCGGCGAGCTGGGTGCGGACGCCGCGATTCACGCCGCGGGCGAGGTGCCGGCGCGCGTGCGCGAGCTCAACGGCGGGCGGCCGGCCGACGTCGTGATCGTCTGCACCGGCGCCGCGGCGGCGATCCGCCACGCCGTGCAATCGGTCGACCGCGGCGGCACGCTGCTGTTCTTCGCGCCCGCGCCCGAGGGCGTCGACGTTCCGATCCCTCTTTTCCAGTTCTGGCGCGACGAGATCTCGGTCGTGACCTCGTACGCCGGAAGCGGGCCGGAGCTGCGCGAGTCGATGGAGCTCATCCGTTCGCGAAAGGTTCGCGTCGCGCCCATGATCACGCACCGCCTGCCGCTCGCCGAAGCCGGCCTCGGCTTTCGCCTCGCCGCGGAAGGCAAGGACGCGATCAAGGTGATCCTGGACCCTGCCCTTTAAAAGTCCAGGGTCTACAGTCCGGAGTCCGGGGTTGACCTTGGACTCCGGAACCCGGACGCTATCTGCCTCCCATCCCCAGCTCCCGCCGCGCCTTGTCGACGAAACTGTAGTCGACTACCTCGGAAGCTGCGACGGGGCGGGAGACCTTCGCGCTTTCGCGCGCCAGATCGACCAGCACCTGCACCGATTCGGGCGTGACGCGCGCGTCCCGGGTGAGGACACGGCCGACCTGCCGCGACATCTCCGCCGCCATCCGCCGGTCGCTTACCTTCCACTGCTTCATCATGATTGCGGTGACGGCGTCGCGGTTCTCGGCGTCCCAGATGAACTGCAGGCCGCGGAGCGTGGCGCGAACCATGCGGTAGACCTCGTCGGGGTTCTCGCGGATCTTCTTCTCGGAGGTCCCGAAGCCGTTCTGGGGGAATTCGACGACGTCGCCCGCGAAAACCAGCTCGTTGAAGCCCCGATCGAGAGCGATGATGTTCTCGGGAACCGAGAGAAACGACGCGTCGACGAGGGCGCTTTCGAGCACGGCGTAGCGGCTCGCCGCGGAGCCTCCCATCGGGAGCAGCGAAACGTCCCGTCCCGGCTCGAGCCCGAAGTGGCGCAGGATCCTGTCGGCGATCAGCGTCGCGGTGCCGCCGGGCGAGCTCCCCGCGATCTTCTTGCCGCGCAGTTGCTTTACGTCCTTGATCTCCTTCCGGCTCACGAGGAACAGAAGCGGCTTGGAGACGGTGAACAGCAGGACCTTCATCGGCTGGCCGCGGACTGCGGCACCGATCGTGCCGGTGACCGCGCCGTTGTAATCGACGTCGCCGTTGAGCACCGCCGTACTCGCCAGGTTCGCGGGCATGTGGACGATTTCGAGCTCGATCCCCTCGTCCTTGAAAAAGCCCCGGTGCAGCGCGGTGTAGAGCGCGAGAAAGGAGACGTTGGTCGACGAGTTGCCCATGCGGACCTTTTTCAGCGCCTGGGCGAAGGAAGGGGCGGGCAGCGCGGCCGGACCGGCGAGCAAGGCGACGATCCATGCCGCCGCGACGGCTCTTGTCCTGCGCATCGGAACCTCCTCCGGGGGATTCCCCCTTGTTTTCGGACTGCGCTCAATCGAGGTGGCTCCACTCCTCGAATTCTTCGAGCCCGAGCCGCTGCAGCGTGTCCATGAACGGGCGGCCGGTCTTCTCGTGCCGCCCCGAGCAGCGGTAGTACTCGTGGATCAGCTGCGGGAGCCACCGGGCGATGGTGAAACCGCGGTACTTGCCGTCCGGGATCGGTTCGAGAAAGCGCGGGCCGACGTCCTGCCAATCGTGCTCGGCGATCCAGCCGCGCTGCGTGCCGAACAGGCTCTGGAGAACGATCGCTCTCAGGCCCGCCTCCAGCATCTCGTCGAGGTCCACGTCCCAGCCGGTCGTGGCGTTGAGGGAATCCACCATGCTCCGAAGCCCGTCGGGCACCTTGTCGTTGAGCGCGAACCAGCAGCCGCCCATCATCCCGCAGGCCTGGCGGAACTGCTCGGTGCGCAGATGGGAGATCGCCCAGCCGTCCGGCTTCGCCGGGTCGAGCGGTCCCCATTTTTCGCGATAGGCGAGATCCGGCGGCGGCTCGCGGCCGCCCGCTCCCTGCGGCTTCATCCCGCCGCTGGCAACCAGCTCGCGGAGCATCTGGCTGAGCAGCGGGCGCCATTCGTGCTGCGCCGGCGTTCCCCCCTTGGTGTGAACGACCCACTTCAGGGCTTCTCCCCCCAGGGCAAGCGCAAGGTCCTTGGGTCCGTCGGCGAGCAAATTGCCGAGCCAGCCTTCGCGCCGGGCGCAGCGCTCGAGCAAGGTTTCCGCCGCTTCCAGATCGCCCCATTCGAGCCTCAGGCCGTCGGTGCGGTCCGGCCCGAGCAGGCCTTTTTCCCATGCCTCGAAAGCCAGCCCGGCGCCGCAGGCATAGTGGCTGCATTCGATGCCGAGATCGTTGATGCGCTCCGCGAGATAGAGGACATCGTTGCCCTTGAAGCCGAGGTTGTAAAAGGTGTCCATCCACTCGCTGCCGGCGTTGAAGCGGCCGATCTTTCCCAGGTGGCGTCCTTCGCCGATCTCGACGTCCCACGGGCACATCCGCGGGCACTGGAAGCACGGGCGCAAGACGACGTGGTTCCGGTCGAGGCCGCGCGCCTCGTCGGTGATCACCGTGCTGCGCCAGTTGAGCCTGGTGATCGCGCCCCAGTCTTCGCCATGGCCGACGCTTGTCAGCCGTTTTTCCACCGTGGTGGTCCGCGGGGCGAGCGCTTTTTTCCATCTGAGGCCGGCCTCGATCAGCGCGCTCCTGTCGAAGGGAACGGGCCGCCGGGTTCCCCAGGCGACGATCGCCTTGAGCTTCTTGGAGCCCATCACGGCGCCGAGTCCGTGGGCGGCGGTGTGATTGTAGTCGTTGACCAGCATGGCGGCCCGGACGAGGTTCTCCCCCGCCGGCCCGATCGAGCCGACGCGGGCGTCCAGGCGTCCGATCTCGGCGCGGATCGCGTCCTCGGTCTCGCGCGTTCCCTTGCCCCACAGGCGCGAGGCGTCGCGCAGCTCGATCTTGTCCTCGCCGACGTAGAGGTAAACCGGCCGCGAGGCTGCTCCGGTCAGGATGAGGCCGTCGTAGCCGGCGCCCTTGAGCGCGACCGCGAAGTAGCCGCTGGTGGCGCCGCGCCCGAGCGTGTAGCGCGTCGCCGGGCTCAGGTAGACGAAGCAGATCTTGGTTCCCCCGGGCGTGAAACCCGTGCCGGTGATCGGACCGGTCATGCCGACGATGACGGCGCGCGGATCGTAGGGATCGACGCCGGGCGGAAGCTCGTGGATGAGAATGTACTCCGCCATCAGCTGCCCGCCCCAGTACTTGCGCAGCAACGGCTCCTCGGGGAGATTCAACGCGGTCGATTCACCCGAGGTCAGGTCGACGCGCAGGACCTTTCCCATGTAGCCGCCGGGGAGGCGGCTGCGGCGCTCGGCCGGGAAAAAGCCGGAGTAGTCGGAGCTCATGGTGAAATACCGTTCAAGCCGTTCAAACCGTATCGCCTCGCGGCGGTTCAACAGCTCAATCGTGACGAGAGCTCGAGCTGTTCAGCTTCATTCCCCCGCCGCCCAGAGCACGCGGTCCGCGGGCAGCTCGATATCGAGCCTTTCCCAGCTTTCCCCGGCGTCGCTGCTGAACATGAGATCGCCGGCGCCGCCCGGACCGGATGCGTGCCCGCGCGCCACATTGCCGAACCCGGCAAAGACCGCCCGCGGATCGAAGGGATGGCGGGCCAGGGCCCAGACCATCGAGTCGAGATTTTCCGCAAGCCCGCGCGTCACGCGCGTCCAGGATCGCGCGCCGTCGGCGCTCCGAAAGAGCGCGGCGCGCGCCCCTCGCTGCTCGCGCCGCCAGACGCCCGGCGAACCGTCCGCGGCGGCGAGCAGCATCTCCGGCGGCTCGCCCGGCGTCGCGGGCGGAAAAAAGACAAAATCGTGGAAATAGTTCCGGGTGAGGCCCGCTTCCGTCCTCGACCAGCCCCGCGCCGGATCGGCGCTGGTGAAGAAGCCGCGCGCGCTCGCCAGATAATAGCGCTCAAAGCTCCCGGGGAAGTTCGCGATCGCGTGAATATCGAGGTAGTCGATCCCCTGGCTCACGTCTTCCCAGGTTTCGCCCCGATCGAAGCTCCGCACGACGCCGCCGTGCTCGATGCAAAGATAAATGACCTTGGCGTCGTCGGGATGAATGAAGATGTGGCGGACGTGTCCCAGGTGCGGGGGCCGTGGAAACCACCAGTTCTTGCGTACCGCTTCCGGAAGGTCCTTGAGAGTTTTCAGCTCCCGCCAGCGATCGCCGCCGTCCTCGCTGCGGAAGAGCGCAACCGGCTCCACGCCGGCGTACACGACGGCGTCGTCGGCCGGGTCGACGGTGACCGCGCGGATGTCGCCGTCGAGGACCTTGCTCCAGCTCCGGCCGCCGTCCGAGGTGCGATAGAGGCCGTCGTGGGCAACCCCTGCGTAGACTCGCTCGGGCCTGGCGCGGCAGCCGGAGATCGAGTCGATGATGGCGTCCTCGAACGCTCGGGACACCTTTTCCCAGCCGCCCTTCTTCGGGCGGCAGACGATCAGGCCTTGCTGGGTGCCGGCGTACAGACGGACCCCCTGGCTCATGACAGCTCTCCCTGGTTCCAAACGCTGAACCTGCCCGACAATTGGAACCGTCTGAACGGAGCGCAGCAGTCGAGCGGCTTGAACGATTCTTTGATCACGGAAACAAGTCCACCCGTCCGGTGCCGGGCTGGCGATCCCAACGGCTCTCCAGGCTGCGAAAGTAGGTCCAGGCTCTCTGCGCCCGGCGCTCCAGCGCGATCTCGGCGCCGAACGCGCGACATTCCCCCGGGCTGACCGTCCCGACCTCGCCCAGCGCCGCCGCCTGCATCGTTTTTTTGGCGTCGTCCTCGAGAACGAGGGAAGCAAAGAGCACCTCGGGAAGATTCCTGCCTGCGACCACGATCCCGTGAGCGCGCAGCAGGACCGCGCGCTTTTCGCCCATCACCTTGAGGAGACCGTCGGCCCGGGCCGGCGTCGTGATCAGGTGGGCCTCGGAATAAAGCGGTACGCCGTCGCCGAAGATCGCTCCCTGCAGCGTCACCGGCTGGAAAGGGCGCCGGGCGATGGCGAACAGCGTCGCGTAGGGCGTGTGGAGGTGCGCGACCGCAACGGCGTCGGCGCGTGAGCGGTGCAGCGCTGTGTGGATCGGCCACTCGACCGGAGGGCGTTCGCTCCCCTCGGTCGGATTGCCCTGCAGGTCGATCGGGATCATCTCCTGCGCGCGCAGCCTGCCCTTGTCGGAGCCCATGCCGGGTGTGATGAAGATCCGTTTCGTTTCGGGCTGGTAAACGCTCACGTGGCCGAAAAGGCCGATCAGCCCCTGCATTGCGAAGATGCGCGCGCAGGTCGCCAGCTCTTCGCGCAGGTCGTTTTCCGTTTTCATGGGCTCGCGCTCCTCCGGGCGGTCTCCGGCTCATCCTCGCTCGGGCGTCCGTCGGCGGCGGGAAAGAGCCTCGGCAAATAGCGGTAGATCAGACGCCCGGGATGAACGGCCGCCAGGTAAAGCGCCCTGAGCTTGCCGGCGATGCCGCAGCGGGGCGTCAGGAGATCCTTGAGCATGAGGCCGAGCGGGACGTTGTGCCGCGGAAATCTTTCCGGCCCGATCCCGCGCACGCCGTAGCTCTCCTTTTTTTCCTTGAGCACGTAGAGAGCCCGCCCGCCGCCGGCTTCCCGATCCCCGTAAACGTAGCCGCCTACTTCGCCGGCCCGCTCGCTCGCTTTGCGGGAGATTTCCTCGCTTGCGCCGAAGTCGAGCGCGCCCGCAGGGCAGGCCTGGACGCAAAACGGCTGCTCGTCTCGGCCGATCCGGTCGCTGCACATCGTGCACTTGGCGGCCTTGCCGGTGAGGTCGTCCCTGGCGATGACGCCCCACGGGCAGGCGTGGATGCAATAGTCGCAGCCGATACATTTTCCGCCGTCGATCACCACCGGACCTTCCTCGTACTTGGTGATCGCTTCGACGGGGCAGATCGCGGCGCAGGCGGGGTAGTCGCAGTGCATGCAGCTGTTGCGCGCCCAGAGCGGCGAAAGCCCTTCGAGGACCGGCGGCTCGATCGTTATCCAGTTGGTCGCGGAAATCGCGTAAGGGCTGGTGCGGTCGTGCTCGTTCCAGTCCTTGCAGGCCTGGACGCAATGGCGGCAACCGATGCACCTGGTGGCGTCGAACAGGATGCTCCTCGGCTTTCCGTCCGCGAGACGGCCGGTCGGAACGAGAGTGCCGTATTGCCGTGCGAGGGCTTCGGTCCCGCTGGCAGCCATGGCGCGTCCCCGTTTATTGATAGTTCCCGGTTTCGAAGTCCCCGCTTCCGATCTTACGCCGAGCGCGAAGTCCCGGTTCCCTTCCGGCGGGTGCCCACCTGCCGACCAAGCAAGGGTCGTTTATCACTTCCGTTTTACCCCCGTCAACCGAGGCGAATTGCGCGGCCGGCTCCTCATCGCCTGCCGCCCGATAAGAGCTCCTGGTGCACCTCGCGCAGCAGGGAAAAATCGACGAGCTGGCTCAGCGGCGGGGCCGCTGCGAGCTTGAGCGGGCGGGTGATCGTGAGCTCGACGTTGTGCCGTAGCGCCTCGTCGTCGGCCAGCCCGGGACGGCGCGCGTCGATCGCCCTGATACAGACATTGGCCGCGGCCTCGGTGACGTCGCGAGGGTGGCCGAACTCCGCCTCGGCGATCCGGTAGATCTCTTCGGGGCGCTCGAGCATGAGCTGCAGGCTTTGCACCATCGCGCGCGTCCAGCGCTTGAGCTTGTCGCGGCGGTTGGCGAGGTGGGCGTCCGAGGTGGAATAGCCAGCCCAGGGCCAGGGGCCCATATCGGCCAGAAGCGCCAGCTCGGTGAAACCCTGCTTCTTCAGAACGTAGGCGGCGTCGGGATTGAAGGCGCGCGCATGGATGACGCCGCTGCGCATGGCGGCGATGGAGGTTCTGGCGCCGCCCACGACCATGAAGGTCACGTCCCTTTTCGGATCGAGACCGTGATGCTGCAGGACCATGGCGGCGGCGATCTCGGTGGTGGCGCCGGGGCCCGTGGTGCCGACGATTTTTCCCCTGAGGTCCGCTACCCGCTTAATTCCCGGGGCGCCCATGAAGACGAACAACGACTTCTCGTAAGGAAAAAAATTGGCCTTGAGCGGTGCACCCCTGGCCGCGGCGCGCATCGCGGAGCCCGCGATCCCGGCGACGTCGATCTCGCCGGCCATCAGCGCGGCGACCACGGCGTTGGAGCTGACCTGAATCCACTGGATT
The DNA here is from genome assembly GCA_035574315.1 of Candidatus Zixiibacteriota bacterium. NCBI lineage: Bacteria > Pseudomonadati > Candidatus Zixiibacteriota > Candidatus Zixiibacteriota bacterium. The sequence goes on along the minus strand of DATLYW010000048.1, from coordinate 386,693 downwards.
TCGAGGTTTTCGCGCGCGAACAGGCCGGAGCGAATGCCGGCAAAGAGAGGAAGGTAGCCGAAGTCCTTGGTCGACAGCGCGACGCGAAGCAGCTCGGCGGGCGCATCCGGCGGGCGAGAGAGGGAGCAGCAAAAGAGCAAAAAGGCGGCGAGCGCGGCTCCGGGCAGCCGGCTAAGCGCCGGGGCCGCTCGTAGTGTCGTCCTGACCGACGCGGACATCGATCCTCCGACAGGCGCTGTTTCCCGCACGCCGCGACGGGCTCGATCCTCTACCGGCCTTCCACGGGCGCCGGAAAATGAAGCTCGAGGTAGTTCCCCTCACTGTCGAACATGTAAATGGTCTTGCCGCTGGCGCGATCGACGCTGCGGTGGTACCTGCCCAGCTCTTTGGCCGTGCGCAGCGCCTCGTCGTAATCTTCCCAGGGCATGTCGAAAGCGTGGTGCGCGATGCCGTCCTCGTCGAGGGCGTCCCTCCCGATGGGGCGAGGGCGCTCGAAGAGAACGACGGTGTCCGCGCCGCAGCGCAGGCGGTCGAGCCTTTGGACCCGACCGTGGATCGGCAGCGCGTCGGGGTTGTCCGGATTGCCACCGACCCGGCCCAGATATTCCATCCCGAGGATTCGCGTGTAGAAGTCGCGCGCCCGGTCGAGATCGTCCACGGGGATTCCCAGGTGGTAGACCTTGGTGAGCTTCATAAGCCCTCCTCCGCCGGCGCGTGATTCTCTTCCCGGACCCGGGGCGCTGTCAAGCGGCTGCCCCGCGCCGTTGCTTCCGCCGCGGCTTCCGCCTATCATCCCCGCGTAGGGCGCGTTATGGCACGGGCGTTCTTCAAGGTGGTTCCACCCAGGGAAGCGCTGCGGCTGTTGCTGGAGGTCTCCCCGGTGACCTCGGCCGAGACCGTTTCCACGGTCAAGGCGCGCGGTCGCGTCCTGGCCGAGGATCTCTGTTCGCGGGTCGACTTGCCGCACTTCCACCGCGCGGCGATGGACGGATACGCCGTGCGGGCCAGGGACACGTTCGGAGCGAGCCAGAGCCTGCCGGCTTATCTGAAGCTTGCCGGAGTGGTCGAGATGGGCAAGGAGGCCACGCAACCGCTCGGCGCCGGCGAGGCGATGCGCATCTCGACCGGCGGCATGATGCCGCCCGGAAGCGACGCTGTGGTGATGGTGGAGTACACCGAAGAGACCGAAGGCGGTCTCGTCGAGATCCATCGAGGGGTTTCGCCCTGGCAGAACGTCATCCGGGTCGGCGACGATATAAAGAAGGGAGACCCCGTCTTTCCCAGGGGAAAGCGTCTGCGGGCGCACGATCTCGGCGCGCTGACCGGCATCGGCGTCTCGTCGGTGCCCGTCTACGGAAAGCCTCGCGTGGGGCTGATCTCCACCGGCGACGAGATCGTCGAAGCGGACGTGGAGCCCGGCCCCGGACAGGTGCGCAACATCAACCAGCATTCGCTGGGCGCCATGATCGAGGAAGCGGGAGGCGAGCTGCGGGACTGGGGGGTCGTGCAGGACGACAAGCGGGAGCTCGGGCGCGCGATCGGCGAGGCGCTCGAATGGGCCGACCTGGTGCTGCTCTCGGGCGGGAGCTCGATGGGCGCCAAGGACATCACCCTGGAGACGATCCTCTCGTTTCCGCGGTCGGAGTTCGTCTTTCACGGCATCTCGGTGGCTCCGGGGAAGCCCACGATCTTCGCGCGCGCCTGCGGCAAGCCGATCGTCGGGCTGCCGGGCTATCCCGTCTCCGCTCTGGTCATCTTCGATCTTTTCGCCGCGCCGCTCATCCGCCGGCTCGGCGGCGAAAGCATCGCCGCCATCGAGCGGCCGAAGAACTCCGTGCGCGCGATCCTCAAGACTAACGTCGCCTCGCAGGCGGGGCGCGAGGACTACGTCCGCGTCACGCTCGAGCGCGACGGCGAGCGATGGCTGGCCACGCCGCTGCCGGGCAAGTCGGGGGCGATCTTCACGCTGGTCAAGGCCGACGGCATGATCCGAATCGACTTGCAGAGCGAAGGATTGGAGCAGGGGGACGAAGTGGAAGTGCTGTTGTTTTAGCCCGGCGCTCGGTGCGCGAGAAACGTCTCGCGGCTGGCGGCGCCGGGCTCCAGGCCCTGGACGGTAAGACAAAGCCGATGGCTCGCAAACGCTACCTCAAGAAAACCCCCCTCGCAGAGGCGCGCGCGGCTTTTCTGGCGCTGGTCGATCCGCTCCGCCTCGCGGTCGAACAGGTGCCCGTGGACGAGGCGCTGCACCGGGTCACGGCCGAGCCGGTGTTCGCGAAGATCTCCTCGCCCCACTATCACGCCGCCGCGATGGACGGCATCTGCGTGCGAGCCGAGGATACCTTCGGCGCGACGGAGTTCGCTCCCAAGCGGCTGAGACGCGCCGGAGCGGGCTCGCCTCCCGCCGGAAGCTTCGCCTACATCGACACCGGACAGGCGCTGCCGCTCTGGGCCGACGCGGTGATCATGATCGAGAAGGTGCGTCAGCTCGACGACGCGACGGTCGAGATCTTCGACTCGGCCGCCCCGTGGAGCCATGTCCGCCTGGTGGGCGAGGATGTGGTCGCCACGGAGTTGCTGCTGCCGCGGGCGCACCGCCTGCGTCCGTACGATCTCGGCGCGCTGCTCGCGTGCGGCCACACCGCCGTGCCTTGCAAGGCTCGGCCGAGGGTCGGGATCATCGCAACCGGCGACGAGCTGGTTCGCCCCGGAGAAGCGCTCCGGCCGGGAAGCGTCATCGAGTTCAACTCGTCGGTCCTGGCCGCGTTCACGAGCGAGTGGGGAGGAGCGCCGGTACGCTATCCTGCGGTGGCCGACGACCCGGAGCTTCTGCGCGGGGCGTTGCGGCGGGCGGCGCGGGAATGCGATCTCGTCGCGTTGATCGCCGGCTCGTCGGCCGGCGAGCGTGACTTTACCGCGGCGTCGGTGGCGGCCGAAGGGGAGATCGTCGCCCACGGAATCGACGTGATGCCCGGCAAGCCGGCGGTCCTCGGGCACGTCGCGGGGAAACCGGTCATCGGCTTTCCCGGCTATCCCGTGTCGGCGATCGTCATCGCCCGGGAGATTCTGCGACCGGCGCTCGAAAAATTTCTCGGCTGCTCGGGCGCGGCGCCGCCCCGGGTGCGCGCGGTAGTGCCCAAGAAGCTGCCGTCGCATCTCGGGCTCGAGGAGCTCGTTCGCGTCCGACTCGGCCGGGTGGAGGGAAGGCTGATCGCCGTTCCTCTGGGGCGCGGCGCCGGTGTCATTACGACGATGGTTCACGCCGACGGGCTCCTGCGGATTCCAGCCATGGTCGAGGGGATGAACGCGGGGGAGGAGGCGGACGTCGAGCTGCTGCGCCCCGACAGTGAGATCGAAAACACCATTCTCTGCACGGGAAGCCACGATCTGGCGGTCGGCGTCCTCGAGGATCAGCTCAAGCGCGCGTATCCCGGCCTGAAGATCGCGGCGACGAACGTCGGCAGCCTCGGCGGTCTGCTCGCCCTGCAGCGCGGCGAAACCCACATCGCGGGAACCCATCTGCTCGATCCGGAAAGCGGCGAGTACAACGTGCCCGACATCAAGCGTTCGATTCCCGATACGCCGGTCGTCCTGGTTCATCTCGCCCGGCGCGAGCAGGGAATCGTGGTGCGAAAAGGCAATCCCCGCAAGATTCACGGGCTCGAGGACCTGGCGCGCGACGGCGTTCGCTTCGTAAACCGCCAGCCGGGCTCGGGCACGCGCGTGCTGCTCGACTTCGAGCTGAAGAAAAGAAGGATCGACCCCTCCGCGATTTCAGGCTACCAGCGCGAAGAGTTCACTCACATGGCCGTGGGGATAGCGGTGGCGAGCGGGCTGGCGGACGCGGGGCTTGCGGTGCACGCGGTCGCTCGGGCGCTGGGCCTCGATTTCGTGCCGGTGGCGAGCGAGCAGTACGACCTGCTGTTTCGGCGGTCTTTCTTCGAATCGGAAAACGGGCGCCGCCTCGTGGAGGTGGCGCGCTCCGACGGATTCAAGACGGCAGTGGCCGCGCTCGGCGGCTACGACAGTCGCCGCTCCGGAGAGGTGCTCTACCGCCAATAAGCCTCCGACGCGGCGGGACCGCCGCTGCGAAGGTCTCGTCACATTGCGCCGCGTTTGTCCCGCGTTGCCCAAAATTGTGCCGGTCCCGACGGCTTCGCCGCCAAGATCATCCTTTATAATCCGGTAGTTAGGGATTTCGCCGCCGTGGCATTGCGGTTGCGTGAAAAGCTGCGGGGTTTTTCCAACCATGGAGGTCAAGCTGGATCAGATTCAGCTGCTCACGCTGAGCGAGGCGGCAAAACTGCTTCAGGTATCGACTCGAACATTGCAAAGGATGATCCATAGCGGACAACTGCCGGCTTTCAAGGTCGGCGGCCAGTGGCGCTTGCGCGAGGCCCAGCTGAAACAGTGGGTGGAGCGACGAGAGCGCGACGCGGCGGGCAACGGGAAGGACGCTGATTCCGGCGCGTAGCGCCAAGCGCCGGTCGAAGACGCGCGGGGACGGTTGATGAGACTCTTGTGGCTTTCCAGCCTGCGCGGCCGGCTCGTGGTGCTCGTGCTCCTCGCGGTGCTCCCGGCCCTCGCGGTGATCTTCCACTCCGCCCGGGAGCAGCGCCGGGCGATGTCGTTGGAGGCGCAGGCGAGCGCGCTCAGGATCGCGCGGCTGGTCGCGACGAGCCAGAACAACCTCGTGGAGGGAGCGCGGCAATTCCTGCTCGCTCTCACCCAGATCCCCGAGATCCGCAAGATTGATCCCGAGGCGTGCCCGACGCTCGCCCGCCGGCTGCTCGCTCGGGATCCCCGCTACACCAACATCGGCGTGGCCGACGCGGAAGGCAACGTGCGCTGCAGCGGCATCGCGGTCAGGCGGCCGGTCAACATTGCGGACCGGGCCTATTTTCGTGGCGCGCTGAAGAGCGGTGGTTTCGCGATCGGCGAGTACCAGATCGGTCGCGTGACGAGTCGGGCCGCGGTCAATTTCGGATACGCGATCGTGGCGCCGGACGGAAGCCGGCAGGGAGTCGTCTATGCGGGGCTCGGGCTCGCGTGGCTCAACCGGCTGGCGGAACAGGTCGAGCTTCCGGAAGGCGCGACGCTGACGATCGTCGATCCGAACGCGACGATATTGGCGCGGTATCCGGACTCCGAGAAATGGATCGGGCAGCCGCTTCCGCCGGGGCCGTTGCGCGATCTGCTGCTCGCGTCGACGGGCGAGGGAACGGCCGAGGCTCCCGGGGCGGACAGGATACCCCGCCTCCATGGATACGCCCGCGTCGGGGGCAAAAATCCCGGCGCTACGGTGATCGTGTCCACGCGCAAAGACCTTGCTTTTTCCGCGGCCAACTCCATCCTCGCGGTCAGCCTCGGCTGGATGATCCTGGTCTCGGTGCTGGCCCTGGCGGGAGCCTGGTGGGGCGGGGAGTGGCTCATCGTGCGCTGGGTCGACCGCCTGATCGCGGCGACGCAGCGCGTAACCGGAGGAGATCTCACGGTGCGCGTCGGACGTCATCGAGGCGGCGGCGAGCTCGAACAGCTCGCCGCCGCCTTCGATCGCATGGCCGAGGCGCTGGAGCAGCGCGCCGCGGAAGCGGAGCGGGCGAAAGGCCAGATTCAAGACCAGCTCAGGCGGATCCTGGCCCTGCGCGAGATCAATTCGGCCGCCAATGCGACGCTCGATCTCGACATGGTGTTGAACGTGCTGATGGGGGAAATCGACGCGTTGCTGCCCTACACGGCCATGCTGGTCTGGCTACGTAACAGCGAGGGCAAGCTCGAGCGCGCCGGGTGCTGGAATCTCGACGCCGACGACTGGAAAGGGCGAAACCTCAGCGCGACTCCCCGCCTGGTTGAGGAAGCGATCGAAACGCGCGAGCCCGTGATCGTGCGCAACATCCAGGAGGACCCCAGGGTACTGGACCCCGATTTCTACCGCAGGCACGGGCTGGTTTCCTATCTCGGCGTGCCGTTGATCGGCAAGAACAAGGTCGTGGGAGTGCTGGTCTTCCTCACCCGGGAAGAGTACCGCTTCTCCCCCGAAGAGATCGACTTCCTGGTCGCGCTGGCGGGCCAGGCGGCGGTCGCGATCAACAATTCCCAGCTCTACGAGGAGACCAAGAAGCAGGCGGCGGCCCTCGAAAAGGCGAACGAGGACCTGCGGCGAAAGGAACAGATCCAGGCGCTGCTCAAGGAGGTGAACCAGGACGTCACCCGCCTCGACATCGAGGCGCTGTTCTCGAAGCTCACAGGGAAAATTTGCGAGTTCTTCAAAGCCGACGTCGCCGACGTGAGAATCCTGAAGGACGACTGCTGGAGCGTTCTCGGCGTTTCCGGCGTGGAGCCGCAGCTGATCCCGACCGTCCGGCACGGAAGCTCCAACCGGCGCTCCCGCTGGATCGTCGAGCACCGCAAGCCGCTGGTGATCCGCGACGCCAGCACGACGGCGCTGCGGCCGCGGCGGGGAACGCTGCGGCGGCTGGGGCTCCGGGGCTACGTGGGGGTTCCCCTGATCTCGCGCAACGGCGACGTGGCCGGGGTGCTGCGGGCCCTCACCTACGAGCCGCGCGAGTTCACCACGGAAGAGATCGAGCTGCTGCAGACCATCGCCAACGGAGCCGCGGTCGCGCTGGAGAACGCGATGCTGGTCGAGCAGATCAAGCTGCAGGCGGTGGCCCTGGAGAAGGCCAACCGCGTCAAGAGCGAATTTCTCGGCTTCGTCTCTCACGAGCTGAAAACGCCGGTGAATCTCATCAAGGGTTACACCGAGCTGGTCGAGATGATCGGGGGGCTCGCGCCCGAGCAGGAGCACGCCGTGCGCAAGCTGGAGAAGTGCTCCGACGAGCTGATCGGGATGATCAACACGCTGCTCGAGGCGACCAAGATCGAAGCCGGCGCGATCCAGGTCCAGGCCGCCGCGGTGGACCTGCGGGCCTTTTTCGAGGACCTCCAGTCGAGCTATCAGGTTCCGCTCGACAAGGACCTCACGCTGCAGTGGCGCTGCGCGGGAACTCTGCCGGTTGTCCGGATCGACGGGGAGAAGCTGAAGCACATCGCGCAGAACCTGCTCAACAACGCGATCAAGTACACCGAGCGAGGCCACGTCACTGCGACCGCCGCGTACCGCCCGGAATCCTCGGAGCTGGTGTTCCGGGTGGAGGATACCGGAATCGGCATTCCCGCCGACGAGTTGGGGACGATCTTCGAGCGTTTCCGCCAGGTCGGGACGGCCGCCAAAAGGGCGTCGGGCGGCGTGGGGCTGGGACTTCACATCGTCAAGACGTTCGTCGAGCTGCTCGGCGGCACGGTGACCGCTGAGAGCGAGCCTGGCAAAGGCTCCGTTTTTACGGTGACGCTGCCGGCGAGGCCGGAGCCGTTCGGCGATGCGGCCGAGCCCGACGGGCTCAGACCGGCATGACGCCGTGCTTTTTGGCGGGGCGTTGCTCTTTTTTGTCGCGCAGGATCTCGAGGGATTGAATCAACCGCCGCCGGGTCTCGCGCGGCCGGATGGCGGCGTGCGCGAACTGCTTTGAGAGCGCTTCGAACGGGCCGCTGAAGCGCTCGGCGAACTCGGCGATCTTTTCCTGGCGGGTCTTTTCCGGGTCCGCCGAGCGCTCGATCTCGCGACGGTAGAGCACGTTGACCGCGCCGCCGCCGCCCATGACGGCCAGCTCGACCCCCGGCCAGACGAGCAGCTGGTCCGCGCCCATCTCGCGCGTGCAGAGCGCCTGCTTCGCCCCGCCGTAGCCCTTGCGGAGCACCACCGTGATCTTCGGCACGGTCGCCTCCGCATAGGCGTAGAGCATCTTCGCGCCGTGGCGGATGATGCCTTTTTCTTCCTGCTGCCTGCCCGGGAAGAAGCCCGGCACGTCCATGAGGGTGATCACCGGGATGTTGAACGCGTCGCAGAAGCGGATGAAGCGCGCGGCCTTGTCCGACGCGTCCACGTCGAGAGCGCCGGCGAGAAACATCGGCTGGTTCGCCACGAAGCCCGCGGGGAAGCCGTCGAGACGGCCGAAGCCGACGACCAGATTGCGCGCGAACTTAGGCTTGAGCTCCAGGAAATCGCCACCGTCGACGATCGCCTTGATCACCTGGAGGACGTTGTAGGCCTTGCGCGGGTCCTCCGGGACGATCCGCTCCAGCGAGTCGAGTTCGCGCCCGGGATCGTCGCCGGTTTCACGCCGCGGGGCGGGCGCATCGTAGCTCGACGGCAGGAAGCTCAGGAGACGGCGGATCGCGGCGAGGCATTCCTCGTCGTTGCGTGCGACGAGGTCGGCGACTCCCGAGACCTCCGAATGGATCTTCACGCCGCCGAGCTCCTCCATCGTCACGGTCTCCCCGAGCACCTCCTTGATCACCGCCGGCCCGGTGATGAACATCTGGCTCGTGTTTTCGACCATCAGGATGAAATCGGTGAGCGCCGGCGAGTAGGAGCCGACGCCGATGCACGGCCCCATGATCGCGGAGATCTGCGGGATCACCCCGGAGGAGATGCTGTTCTCGAAGAAGATCTTGCCGATCGCCGCGGTCACCGAGAGCCCTTCCTGGATGCGCGCCCCGGGCGAGTCGTTGAGGCCGATGAGCGGAACGCGGAGGTTGCGGGCGGAACGGATCGCGTAGGCGATTTTTTCGGCGTGCGCGCTGCCGACCGTGCCGGAGAGGATGGTGCGGTCCTGGGCGAAGACGTAAACCGGACGGCCGTCGATCTTCCCGAACCCGGTCACCACGCCGTCCGACGGCAGCCTGCGCTCGGCCATGCCGAAGTCGACGCACTGGGTCTCCGCCAGCATGAACTCCTCGACGAACGTCCCCGAGTCGAGGAGCCGGCCGATCCGTTCCCGCGCGGTGAGCTTGCCTTCCGAACGCTGCTTCGCGGCCGCCGCGACGTCCCCCTCGAGCGCGGTCTTTTCCAGGGCCCCGAGCTTCTTCTCGAGCTCCTCCCGGGACGGCATAACGCGCTACCCGCCGGCGAAGCCCATGCCCTTGAGGACCGAGAGCATGACCGCCGCCGCGATCACCGAGCCGATCTGGCCCCCGGCGTTGGCGCTCATCGCGTGCATGAGAAGATAGTTCTTCTTGTTGTACTTCTGCCCCTCGACCTGGACGACCCGCGCCGCCATGGGAAACGCGGAGATGCCCGCAGCGCCGATCAAGGGGTTGACCTTGCCGCCCGTCAGCAGGCACATGAGCTTGCCGAACATGATTCCCATCACGGTGTCCAGGCCGATCGCGATCAGGCCGAGGGCGAGAACGAGCAGTGTCTGGCCGCGCAAAAACTTGTCGGCCTCCATGGTCGCCCCGATGCAAAGCCCCAGCAGCAGCGTAACGATATTGGTGATCTCGTTCTCCGACGCGCGCTTGAGCCGATCGACGACCCCGCTTTCCTTCATCAGGTTGCCGAGCATGACGGTGCCGATCAGCGGCGTTCCGATCGGCGCGATGATCGAAGCCACCACCGTGACGATCACCGGAAAGAGGATCTTCGTCGTTTTCGAAACCGGCTGCTTGACGACGCCCATCGTGATCTTGCGCTCCCGCTCCGTGGTGAGCGCGCGCATGATCGGCGGCTGGATCAACGGCACGAGCGACATGTAGGAGTAGGCCGCAACCGAGACCGCCCCGAGCAGGTGCGGCGCGAACTTCGAGCTCACGTAGATCGCGGTGGGACCGTCGCAGGCGCCGATGATCGCCACCGCCACCGCGTCGAGCTTGTCGAAGCCCGCGGCCAGGGCCAGCAGCAGCGTGAGAAAGATCCCGAACTGCCCGGCGGCCCCGAGCAGGATGATCTTCGGGTTTTCGAGCAGCGGCTGGAAGTCGGTCATGGCGCCGATGCCGAGAAAGATGAGAACGGGAAAGATTTCGGTCAGGACCCCGACGTTGTAAAAAAACCGCAGGATTCCGTGCTCGTCCATCAAGCCGGCCAGCGGGATGTTGACCAGGATGGCGCCGAATCCGATGGGAACCAGCAGCAGCGGCTCGTAGCCGCGGGCGATTCCCAGATAGAGCAGGAGCGAACCGATGAGGATCATCACGACGTGGCCCGCGGTGAGATTGGTCACGCCGAGCAGGAGGCCCTGGAAGCCGGAAGCGATTGCGCTCTCCATTCGTGGAATTCAACCTTTCTGGGAGTCCTGGGCTTCGGCGGGGAAGATCTTGCGCAGCAGCAGAACCAACAGGCTCAAGCACCAAAGCACGAGCATGGTTCCGCCCATGCCGATCAACGCAAGAGTCCATCCGAACGTCCAGGTGTCCATCGGTCAGCTCTCCCCAGATGGCGACAGGATAGTTTGAAGCGCCGGAAGGCGGGTTACTCGATCTCGGCCAGCACCTGATCCGCTTCCACGGCCTGCCCGGGGGAAACCTTGATTCCGCGCAATACGCCGCTCACGGGCGCGACGACCGGAATTTCCATTTTCATGGCTTCCATGACGAGCACGACGTCGTCTTCCTCTACCCGGTCCCCGAGCTTTTTCTCGATCCGCAGAATCTTTCCGACCATCGGTGCAGCGATGGGAGTTGCCAATGTCGTTCTCCTCACTTTGCGACGGCGCCGGCCGACGCCCGGCGACAACCGCCCGCGACGAATCCGGTCCGCTTCGTTTCATGCCAATTAATAGATTTTCCGGCGGATTGTCAATGCTCGCCGCCGGCGTCGACGCGCCACGATCGCGCAGAGCCGAGGCGGCCGGATTCCGCGATGCCCGCGCAAAAACCGCTGCAAAATCGCCTTGTCGCGCTCGTCGTCGCCTTGCTTTTGCCTCCTCGATAGGCTAAGAACCGAATCAACGACGGAGGAGTTTTTATGGCAAAACCGGCATCCCAGGTCGATCAGGTGATGGACAACATTCCTTTCTACGAAAAGTGGCAGCTCGGCGAAGGCATCCCGATCCTCAAGACCTTTTTCGTCCAGGACTTGAAGAAGGTGGAAGTCAAACCGTGGGATCGCGTCGGCGCGCTCGGAGCCTTCATCAACATGGAAGGGGCCGAAGGCGCCACCGGGGCCTACGTGCTCGAGATTCCGCCCGGAAAGAGCACCAACCCGCAGCATCATCTCTACGAGGATATGATCTACGTGCTCAAGGGACGCGGCGCCACGACGATCTGGAACGATCGGGGGGCGAAGCAGACGTTCGAATGGGGCGAGGGGAGCCTTTTCGCGCTGCCGCTCAACGCCTGGTATCAGCACTTCAACGGCCAGGGGGGCGAGCCGGTCCGGATGTTCTCGGTCAACAGCATGCCGATCGTCTTCAACCTGTTCCACAACGCCGATTTCATCTTCAACACGCCGCGCGACTTCACCGACCGGTTCAACGGCGAGCCGGAGTATTTCAGCGGCAAGGGCAAGGCCTACCCGGGACGGGTCTGGGAGACCAACTTCATCGCCGACGCGCGCACCTTCAAGCTCGAGGAGTGGAAGGAGCGCGGCGCCTCGGGCACCAACGTGATGCTCGAGCTGGCCAACGGTTCCATGGCGGCTCATATCTCGGAGTTTCCGGTGGGCACCTACAAGAAGGCGCACCGTCACGGTCCGGGGTTCAACGTCATCATCATCAAGGGGAAGGGCTTCTCGCTCTTCTGGCGGGAAGGGGAGCCGATCAAGCGTTACGACTGGCAGGACGGAAGCGTCTTCACTCCCCCGGCGATGATGTTCCACCAGCACTTCAACACGGGGGCGACGCCCGCCCGCTACCTGCCACCCCGTCTGGGCGGCATCAAGTACAGCCTGGGCGAGGGCTTCGGCGACATCACCAAGGTCGACAAAGACGTCAAGGCCGGCGGCAACCAGATCGAGTACTACGACGAGGACCCCTCCATCCGCAAGATGTTCGAAGAGGAGCTGGCGAAGTCCGGTACCTACAGCCGCATGAATCCGGATGTCTACAAGAGACCGTAGGCGCGCGCGCCGCTCCCGAGGTCCTTGCGCCCCGCCCGGCGTCGTCCGTCGGGCGGGGCGTTTTTTTCAGAGCCGAGGCGGTCCGGCGGACGGATGGGGTGAGTTGTGACCGCAGCGCTCGCGCTCATCGTGTTCGGCTATCTTCTGGGTTCGCTTCCGACCGGGTATCTTCTCGGGCTGCTCGCCGGGGTCGACGTCCGCCGGCTGGGGAGCGGGAATATCGGCGCCACCAACGTGGCGCGCGTCGTCGGCAAGTGGCAGGGGATGTTGACCCTGGCCGCGGATGCGGCCAAGGGGTTCTTGCCGGTGCTCGTCGCGCAGCAATGGCCGGTCTCGCCGGCTTGGGTTGCCGCCGCGGGGGCGGCGGCTTTTGTCGGCCATCTCTATCCGGTGTTCTTGAGGCTGCGCGGCGGAAAAGGGGTGGCGACGGCTTTCGGGGTGATGCTGGCGATGGCGCCGCTCGCGGCGCTCGCCCTGGTCGCGGTATTCGCGGCGGTGTTTCTGCCGACGCGGCTTGTCTCGCTGGGCGCGATGGTCGCTGCGGTGGCGGCGCCGCCGCTTCTCTGGATCCTCTCCTATCCGCCGCCGGCGGTCGCGCTCGGATCGCTGTTTGCGGCGCTGATCATCCTGCGCCACCGCGACAACCTTCGCCGGCTGATCGCCGGCACCGAGCCGAAGTTCCGGGCGGCGGGAGACAGAGGAAGCGAACGCTGAGCGTCGGTTCCGGCTCCGTTCAGTTCTCGATGATTACCTCGACCCGCCGATTCTGGCGGCGTCCCTCCTCGGTGTCGTTGGAAGCGATGGGAGAACGGGTTCCGAGCCCGCGCACGCTCAAGCGTCTGCCGTCGACGCCGTATTGCTCGAGCGCGTCAGCCACCGTCTGGGCCCGCCGCTCGGAGAGCCGCTGGTTGTAAGCTTCCTGCGCGGCGCTTTCGCGGCTCGCGTGCCCTTCGACGCTCAGCCGGCGGTCGGGCGCGTCACGCTTGACGATGCCGGCGATCTGACTCACGCGCTCGCGTCCTTCCGGCGTCAGCTCGGCGCTGTCGAAGCGAAAATTGACGCTCGGGAGGTTCACCATCACGCCGCGGCTGGTTTCGCGCGCCTCGATGTTGCGCTTCTTCAACTCCTCGATCAGGGCCTGGTTTCTCGCGATCTCGGCACGTTGCTGCTCGATCGCCTTCTGCTGCTCCGCCTGCTTCATCTCCTGGCCCTGGAGCTGATCGCCGATCAGCGCCCCCGTGCCGAGGCCGAGCGCGCCGCCGATCGCGGCTCCCGCGCCCGGACGACCGACCGCCGCGCCGATGATACCCCCTGCCGCGGCTCCACCGAGGGCACCGATGCCGGCGGCCTTTTCACGCGTGGTGAGGCCGCCTCCAGCACAACCCGAGACGACCAGCGCCGCGGCGAGCAGGGCCGTGCCGGCCGTCCGGTAGCGTGACGATCCTTCCATAAACCCGACCTCCCGGGCGACTCCTCCTACCACTCGCCCCTTTGCTGCTTCAGGCGCTCGTTCTCTCTCCTTAGACGTTCGATCTCGGCCTGGTTAGCCTGAATCGTTTTCTGCTGCTCGGATTCCTGCTGCTCCCGAGCCATGAGCTGATCACCCACGAGCGCCCCGGCCAGAAGCCCCACCGGACCGCCGATGAGGGCGCCCGCTGCCGCGTGGCCGACGGTGCTGCCGATGATGGCGCCGGTGCCCGCACCGAGGCCGGCGCCGATCAGCCCGCCTTTTTCACGGGTCGTAAGCGGTTGGGAACAGCCGATCGAGGTCACGGCGACAAGGATCGCGGCGAGAGAAAGAGATCGTTTCCCCATGGTTCCTCCCTTGCGAACGGGTTCAATACTCGCGCTGTCGCTTGAGCCGCTCGAGCTCGCGTCTTTGCCGCTCGAGCTCCGCCTGGTTGGCGTCGATCTGTCGCTGCTGCTCGCTCTGTCTTATTTCCTGGCCCTGGAGCTGATCGCCGATCAGCGCCCCCGTGCCGAGGCCGAGCGCGCCGCCGATCGCGGCTCCCGCGCCCGGATGGCCGACCGCCGCGCCGATGATACCCCCCGCCGCGGCTCCGCCGAGCGCGCCGATGCCGGCCGCTTTCTCGCGAGTGGTCAGGGGACCTCCGGAACAGCCCGCCGCTGCGCCGATTAAAACCAAAAGCACGGCGACACCGATCGCTGGCTTCATGATTCCTCCCGCAATCTCGAAGGGTTCCGAGAAACTTTTACCGGATTTTACCAGACGGCTTCCCTCCCGGCAATATTTTTGCGAATCTTTGCCACGCTCGGGCAGCTTCGGCGTCTCATGGTTGACATCGTAGACCTTATGAGTCTATAGTCAACCCAGCATGACGCAACCACTGACGCAAGACCAGGTTATCGAAGCTCTCCGGCGGGTTCAGGATCCGGAGCTGCATCGCGACATCGTCAGCCTCGGCATGGTGAAGGATCTTGCGGTCCGCGACGGCAGGATCGCCTTCACGGTCGAGCTCACCACCCCGGCGTGTCCCTTGCGGGAAAGCATCGAGGGCGACTGCCGCAGGGCCTTGGCGGATCTCCCGGGCGTGAGCGGCGTCGAGATTCGCTTCGGCGCGCAGGTCAGGGGGAGCAAGAGCGGCGGCGGCGAGACCGATCTGTTGCCGAGCGTGAAGAACGTGGTGCTGGTGGCCGCGGGTAAAGGCGGCGTCGGCAAATCCACCGTGGCGGCGAATCTGGCGGTCGCTCTCACCCGCCACGGAGCGGCCACGGGCTTGCTCGACGCGGATATCTACGGGCCGTCGATTCCGATTCTGATGGGCGTCCAGAGAGACCCGGAAAAGGTCGAGGTGAACGGCGGATACAAGATCGCGCCGGTCGTCGCGCATGGCGTGCCCGTGATGTCGATCGGATTCTTTCTGGGCGCCGACCAGGCGGTCATATGGCGCGGCCCGATGCTCGGCAAGGCCCTGCATCAGCTCATGGCCGACGTTCACTGGGGCGAGCTCGACTACCTCGTGGTGGACATGCCGCCTGGAACCGGCGACGTCCAGATCACGTTTTCCCAGCAGCTCAGGGTGAGCGGGGCGGTGCTGGTCGCCACGCCGCAGCACGTGGCGCTCGCCGACGTCATACGCGCCAAGAGCATGTTCGACAAGGTCATGATTCCGATCGTCGGACTGATCGAGAACATGAGCTACTTCATCTGCGACGGTTGCGGCAAGCGACACGAGATCTTTTCGCGCGGCGGCGCGCAAAAAGCCGCCGAGCGCTTCGCGATCCCGTACCTGGGAGAAATCCCGATCACCCCGGCGCTGCGCGAAGGCGGCGACCGCGGCGTCCCGATCCTGGTCCAGGAGCCGGAGTCGCCGGTGAGCAAGAGTTTTCTGGATATTGCGGCGAGGCTGGCGGGACAGCTCTCGATCGCCTCGGAAAGGGCGCGCCGCGTCCAGGGCCTGAAGATCGTCTCGAGCTGAGCGCCGGTCGGGCCCGCAAGGAGTGATTCGCCATGGTGACCAAGGAACAAGTCTACAAGGCGTTGCAGGAGTGCTATGATCCCGAGATCCCGGTCAACATCGTCGATCTCGGGCTGGTTTACGACGTCCAGATCGACAACGATCGAGTCGGGGTGAAGATGACGCTCACGGCGCCGGGCTGCGGCATGGGCGCGATGATCGCCGCCGACGCGCGCCGCAGGCTGCTCGCTCTCGAAGGCGTCGAGGACGCCACCGTGGATCTCGTCTGGGATCCGCCGTGGGATCCGAGCCGGATCAGCGAGGAAGCCAGGCACAAGCTCGGCATCGGCTGATCCGGGGACCCGTCGCTCCATCGTTCGACAGCACCGATGACGGAACGACCCCGGTTGCGGCCGGTGGAAGCCTTCCCGGTACAGCACAACGGCGAGACGCTGATCTACCTCAAGGACCCGCTCAACCTCGCTCCGCCGCTGGGCGTCTCGCCGGTCGGTTATTTCATCCTTTCCCACTTCGACGGCCGCCACAGCCTGATCGACATCCAGGAACAGTACTGCCGCCGGTTCGGCGACCTGTTGCTGACCGAGCAGCTCAAGGGCTTCATCGACATGCTCGATCGCCACTATTATCTCGTGAGCGAACGCTTTCTCGAGCACCAGGCCCGGACCGTGGAGGAGTTCCGCCGCCGGCCGACGCGCGCGGCGGCGCACGCCGGCGGCGTCTACAAGACCGACCCGGCCGAGCTCGCCGCGCAGCTCGACGGCTACTTCACTCACCCCAAGGGCCCGGGCATGCCCGGGCCCGGGCGGCGGAGCGCGCCGCCCCGGGCGATCGTCGCGCCGCACATCGACTTTCACCGGGGCGGTCCGGCCTACGCGTGGGCCTACAAGGAGCTGGCGGAAAGCGAAGGGGCGGACCTCTACATCCTGCTCGGCACCTCGCACTGCGGCGGAGAGCACCCGTTCATCCTGACGTTCAAGGACTTCGAGACGCCGCTCGGGCCGGTGGAGACCGACAAGGAGTTCGCCGGCAAGCTGGTCGAGCGCTGCGGCAGCGAGCTGCTCGCGGACGAATATCTTCACCGGGGCGAGCACTCCATCGAGTTTCAGGCGGTATTTCTCCAGTATGTCGCGCGCGGCCGGGAGGCGCTCGGAGGCCGGCGCCCGAGACCTTTCAAGATCGTTCCGATCCTGGTCTCTTCCTTCCACGCGATGATCCACGCGCGCACGGCGCCCGAGGAGCAGGCGCCGGTGGCCTCGTTCCTCTCGGCCCTGCGCGAGCTCACCGCCGCCGACAGCCGCCGCGTGTGCTTCGTCGCGGGCGTCGATCTCGCCCATGTCGGCCGCCAGTTCGGTGACCGGGAGGAAATGACGCCGGAGTTCCTGCGCTGGGTCGAGGAGGAGGATCGGCGGCTGATCGATCGGCTCGCGGCGCTCGACGCGCGCGGCTTTTTCGACGAGGTGGCGAAGGACCAGGACCGGCGGAGGATCTGCGGCTTCGCGCCGCTTTACTCGTTGATCCGGCTGCTGGAGGGCGCACGGGGCCGAAACCTGACGTACGATCAGGCCTTCACTCCCGAGACCGCGTCGGCCGTGACCTTTACGGCGATGGTTTTCGAGTGAGCCGGGCCGGGCGGCCGGGCCGCCTCTTCAGTGCATGTTCATGCCGCCGTCGACGCTGATCGACTGGCCGGTGATGAAATCGCTGTCGTCGGACGCGAGGAAGATCACGGTGCCGACCAGATCCTGCGGGACCTGGTCGCGCTGAAAGCAGCGCCGCTTGCGGCGGTCGGCGAGCTGCTCCGGAGTCATCACTCCCTCCTGGTTCGAGCCGGAGATCGTCAGGCCGGGCATGATGGCGTTGACGCAGATGTTGTCGCCGCCCACCTCGCGCGCGAGCGCGCGGGTGAAGCCGATGACGCCGGCCTTGGAAGAAACGTAGTGGAGGAAGAACGGCGAGCCGCTGAGCGCCGTACCCGAGGAGATGTTGATGATCTTTCCCTTCCTCTGCCGCTTCATCGCGGGATAGACCGCCTGAACGCAGAGGAAGAGCCCCTTGAGGTTGACCGCCATCACCCGGTCCCATTCGTCGGAGTCGATTTCCATGAAGCTTTTTTTCTTGAGCGCCGAGTACAGGCCGGCGTTGTTGACCAGAACGTCGATCCGGCCGTAGCGCCCGAGCGCCGCCTCGGCCATCGCCCGCGTCTTCTCCGGCGAGGTCACGTCGACCGGGACCGCGAGCGCTTCACCGCCCGCGGCGCGGATGTCCGCCGCCACCTTTTCGGCCTCGGTCTCCTGGATGTCGGCCACCACCACGCTCGCTCCTTCGGCGGCAAGCCCATGGGAGTAGGCCTTGCCGATTCCCATGCCGCCGCCGGTCACGATCGCCACCCTGTCCTTCAAGCGCATCTGTCGCTCCCCCTTCGGGCCGCTGCCGGTCGCGGGAAAGCCCGCGGGCGCAAGCCGCCCGTTTTCTTCGCTCTTCCTCAGAGCTTCAGGCCGTAGAAATCGATCGGGTTGTCGTGCAGAATCGCCTTCTTCGCCGTATCGTCGATGTCCGGCCGCTCCAGGAACTCGGGTATGTCTCGCCTGAACATGTCCGGGAGCCGTTCGTGCGGGTAATCCGACGGCCACATGACGCAGCGCGGGTTGAACTGGCGCAGCACCTGGACGAGCGCCCGTTCCTCGACCTCGCACGTGACCCAGACCTGCCCCGACCGGATGTATTCACTGGGTTTTTTCCTCAGCAGCGGAGCCTGGAACCGGTAGGGCTTTTCGAACTCCTCGTCCATGCGGTCCATCATGTAGGGAATCCATCCGGAGCCGGCCTCCAGGAACGCCACCCGCAGCTTCGGGAAGCGCTCGAAGACCCCTTCGAAGAGCATGTGGGTGAACTGGACGAGGATCGCGAAGGGATGCTCGAGCGTGTGCACCTGAAGAAACTTGTCGAAAAAGTCGAATCCCATGTTGCGGCTGGGAGCGCCGTGAACCGCGAGCGGCATCCCGAGTCGCTCGGCCGCCTGGTAAATCGGGTCGAAATCGGGGTGGCCGTAGCCCTTGTAGAGCACTGTCACCGCCGGGAGCAGCCCGCCGACGAGACCGAGCCTCCGGGCTCGCTCCAGCTCCTTCGCCGCTTCGAGCGGCTCGTGCACCGGGAGCAGCGCCACCGCCTTGAGCCGCGGGCTGTGACGGACGAAACGCTCCGCGATCCAGGAGTTGTAGGCTCGAGCCAGCACGCAGGCCCACTCGGGGTTCTGGATCAGCCCGAGCGCGAGCCCTGCGGTCGGGTAGAGGACCGTGGTGTGAACGCCCAGCTCGTCGAGAAACTCGATCCACTTCGGCGCGGGCGTCTCGTGCACCTTTCCGGGCACCCCGAAGCCGCGGTTCCAGCCGTCGAGCGAGGGAAAATAGCTGTAGGTCTGGAAATGGGGGTACTCCCGGTACTTTCCTTCGAGAAACTCCCGGATCTCGGCGTCCCGCTCCAGCACGTGCCCGTCGGCGTCGATGATCGGATAACCGGTGCTCATGGCGATCTCCTGTCCTTTTCCAGCTCCGCGGTCGGCTGCGGTCCCTCAGCGAAACGAAATGCCGCCGTCGACGTTGACCGTCTGCCCGGTCATGAAATCGCTCAGCGGCGATGCGAGAAACAGCGCGGCGCCGACGACGTCCCGCGGCAACTGGACGCGCTTGAGCGCCCGACTGCCGACGGAAGCCTGGCGAAAGCGCAACGTTTCCGGGGTCGGATTTTCCTCGGAGAGCGTGTTCCCCGGCGCGAGCACGTTGACCTGGATGTTGTCGGGGCCGACCTCGCGCGCGAGCGTGCGCGAGAACCCGATCACCGCCGCCTTCGACGTGACGTAGTGGATGCGGCCGGGGCTGCCGTTGAAAACCGTTCCGGAGGCGATGTTGACGATCTTTCCGGATTTCTGGCGGCGCATCTGCGGCAGGACCGCCCGGCAGCAGAAAAAGACTCCCTTGAGGTTCACCGCCATCAGCCGGTCCCACTCCTCGGGCGCGATTTCCTCGATGCGCCCGCGGTTCATCGGGACGGTGGCGAAAACGGCGGCATTGTTGACCAGCACGTCGATGCGCCCGAACGCCCCCAGGGCCGCCTCCGCCATCGCGCGGGTTGCCTGCTCGTCGGCGACGTCGACGCCGACGGCGAGTGTCTTCGCCCCGGTCTCCCCGCCGATCCGGCGCGCGGCCTCTTCGGCCGCGGGCGCGTCGATGTCGGCGATCACCACGCGCGACCGAGCGCGGGCGAAGCCGGCGGCGTAGGCTTTGCCGATGCCGTGAGCCGCGCCGGTCACGATCACCACCCTGTCCTCGAGCCCGTCGATCATGGCGTTCGGTCCGGCCGGATCAGCGCCTTGGTCGGGAAGAGACCGGGGATCTCGCCGCCGACCGCGCGGATGCAGCGCTCGGTCTCTTCCAGCGGAAACACATGGCTCACCATCTCCTGCACGGGAAACTTCGTCTCCTCCAGGACCCGCAGCGCCGCCTCGGTGGCGTCGTTGTCGGCCGTAAAACAGCCCTGGACCCGGATCTCGTTCCAGACGATCCGGTCCAGCAGCAGCGGCGTCTCGGTCGCGTCGCCCGTCAGTCCCGCGAGCACGAGCGTCCCCTGGCGCCGCAGGCATTCGAGCGAGGTCCGGATCGCCGCCGGGCTCCCCGACACATCGATTGCGACGTCGCACAGCTCGCCGCCGGTCTCCGCGCGCACCACCTCGACGACGTTCTCGGTCTCGGCGTCGATGGTCCGGTGGGCGCCGAAGCGTCGCGCCAGCTCCAGCCTCGCGCGGTCGCGGCCGATTCCGGTGACGAAGATCCGCGCCGCGCCGGCGCGCCGCGCCGCGAACGCGTTGGCGAGCCCTTGCTGTCCCGGCCCCTGGATGAGGACGTAATCGCCCATCTTGACGCCGCCGCGTCGGATCGCCCACTGAAAACCGTTCGCCATGACCGCACCGGCGAGAACGGCGGCCTCTGCGGGGAGCGCGTCGCTCACCTTCGTGGCGAGGACGTCGGGCGCGAGGTACACGTAGTCGGCGAAGCCGCCGAAAAGATGCGGCGGCTTGTCGCACGGCGTCCGCCCGCCGTAGCTCGTGCGCTTCCTGCAGAACCGGGCCGCGCCGCGGCGGCAGTCGGGGCAGCGGCCGCAGCCGAGAGCCCCCTTGAGGATGATGCGGTCTCCTTCCTCGATCTGATGGATCGCCGCCGCATCGCGCCCGAGCTTTTCCACCCGGCCGAGGATCTCGTGCCCGAGGATCAGGGGGAGCGGCGTCCGGATCTTGCCGTGGAAGTATTTGACGTCCGTGCCGCACACCCCCGCCGCTTCGACCCGCACCAGCCCGCCGTCGGCGGGAACGTCGGGCAACGGGTACTCGCGGATCTCGAGCCTCTCGGGAGCGAGAAGTGTCGCGGCGCGGGCGGTCGGCATGGCGGTCGCCTGCAGCCTACTTGACGTACTCGGCGGTCAGCCGGTCGATGAAGCCGCTCGCCTCCGGCTCCTTGACGAGCGACACGTCCACGAACCGCTCGGGGTTTTCCGCCAGCATCCTCGGGTCCTTCTTGCCCACTTCCTGGATCGGCAGCTCGAAGTACTCCTTCGACGGATACGGTTTGAGCGGGAAGTCGTGCTCGCGGAAATTTTCTTCGAGCACCTCGCTGGTCCACACGACGTTCAGCTGCGCGGCGGAGACGGCCCCGAGCACAAAGAAAGCCAGAACGGCCAGCCATCGACGGGTGCTCGCGCGGTTCTTCATGATCGCCTCCTCGGCAAGAGAGCGCGCCGGCCGCTTCCCCGGCGCCGTCCCCCATATACTTCCGTCGCAGGGGGCGAATCAAGCCCGGCGTGCGTCTCAGGAGCGGCGCCGGGCCCGGCGAAACCGCATGCGCAGGCCCAGATCCGACAGCTCGTCGGGCGTGAGGGTCTCCTGGTAACGTTCTCCCTCCGCCGTGTCGTACTCGACGCGTACCGAAGCGGGGGCCCAGGCGATCTTGAGAGTTGCGACGTCGACGCGATCGAGGTGCTTGCCGAGGGTGCGCAGCAGCTGCGACAGCCTGCGCGTGCCGAGGATCTGGGACGAGAAGCGCTTGCGCCGCTTTTTCCGCCCCTGTGCGTTCAGCCACGCGATGTAGATCGGATCGTACCGCAGCTCCTCGGTGCGCTCCGCCGCGCGGGCCGGCGCCGGGGACTCCCAGTCGGCGCCGGCGGCGGTGGGTTTGAAGACCAGCTCCGACCCGGCCGGCAGCGAATCGCTGCGCACCACGTAGCGCGGGCCGTCCTTCTCGATCACGAAGGTGTCGACGCCGAGAATTTCGAGGGATTGCCCGATCGCTCTGAGGGAGGTGGAGTGGGCCATCTCGTCAAACCCCTCGGGCGCGGGCTCCTGGAGAGCCGCGCCCCGTCGCAGCCGGCCAATTGTAGGGCGGCGGCGGCTTTTTCTCAAGCCGCACGCTCAGCTTCGACCCAGCAGCACGCCGAGAAGGAGCACGATGGGACCGAGCGTGGCGTTGACCTTGAGCAGAACGAACCAGCTCTGCCATTGTTGCCGCAAGGGCTCGTCCCAGCCGAGGCGCCCGGCCCCGGGTCGGGCCGAGAGCGCGGCGATCCGAGGGCCGATCCGGAACACCTGCAGCGAATGGTGGGTCAGCATGGCGACGAACAGGACGAGCTTGATCGACAGGACCGCCATGTACGCGCCGCTCAGATGCGCGGCCGTCACCTGATGCCGCAGGATCAAGTTGATCGCGCCCGTGATCATCACAAGGGTGATCCCCGCCCACGAGACCGCCTCGAAACCGCTCCGCCCGCGCTCGAGCATCCTGAGCGCGGAAGCCGGCTCGAGCCTGTGCGCCGCGGGACCGAGAACGACCAGGACAGAAGCGATGGCGCCGAGCCAGAGAGCCAGGCCGGCGAGGTGGAACAAGAGACTCAGAGCCTGCCAGGTAGCCATGCGCCCGCGAACGCCTTCCGCAGTGCTTAACATCGGTCCGATACCATTGCAAATCGGGCGGTTTGTGCGCTTGAAATAGGTCCGTCGCTGTGTTAGCAAAGATTCGGTTCCCACACAGGCGTCCCGCAAAAAATCGCTAAGGATGGTCAATCGATGCTGCGCTGGTTGCCAGAAGACGTGTCCACATACGGCGGAGAGATCGACGCGCTTTTCTACCTGATTTACTACATCACGGCGGCGACTTTCCTGCTCGTCACCGTCCTCATGGTGGTGTTCCTCATCGCATACCGCGCCAGAGACGGGCGGCGCGCCACCTACAGCCACGGGAACACCACGCTCGAAATCATCTGGACCATCGTTCCGGCCGCGATCCTCGTGGTGCTGTCGTTCATGAGCGTCTCGACGTGGGCGAAAGTGAAGCGCGAGACGCCTCCCACCGATTTCGAGGTCGGGGTGAACGCGAAACAGTTCAACTGGGAGATCAGCTATCCCGGTCCGGACGGCCGCCTGGGAACGGCCGACGACGTCAAGTTCGACAACGACATGCACGTCCCGGTCAACAGAATCGTCCGTCTGCACATCACCTCCAGCGATGTCATTCACAGCTTTTTCATGCCCAATCTGCGCTTCAAGCAGGACGCCGTGCCCGGGCGCACGGTGATCGGCTGGTTCGAAGCCACCAAGCCCGGACGGTACGAGCTGCCCTGCGCCGAGCTCTGCGGCTTCGGCCATTCGGGCATGAAGGGGTGGCTGTACGTCGATTCGGCCGAGGACTACGCCAAGTGGGCGGCGGAGCACCTGAGCCCGAAGCCCCAGTAGCCATCTCGCGGCTCGACCGAATGGGCCGAACTTATCACGGAGGACCTTGGACGATGAGCGATACGGTAGCGACGGCGCACCCGGTGCACGAGCAACACGCCGAGCAGGGGTTTTGGCGGACCTACGTGTTCTCGACCGATCACAAGATGATCGGCCGGCAGTTCTTGTTCCTCGGGCTGTTCATGCTGGTGATCGGCGGGTTGCTGGCGATGATGGTGCGCTGGCAGCTGGCGTGGCCGGAAACGCCCGTGCCGGGCCTCGGGGCCATTCCGGAGCCGTATACGTACGGCGGCATCATTCCGCCCCAGACCTACAACGCGCTGTTCACGATGCACGCCACGATCATGATCTTTTTCGTGGTGATGCCGATCATGGTCGGCGCCTTCGGCAACTTCCTGATCCCGTTGATGATCGGGACTCGCGACATGGCCTTTCCGCGGCTCAACATGCTGTCGTTCTGGGTAGGGGCGCTCTCCGGCGCGGTGATGCTGGCGAGCTTCTTCGTTCCCGGCGGCCCGGCGGCGGGCGGCTGGACCGCCTACGCGACGCTGTCGGCCAAGGAGTCGTACACCGGGGTCGGATGGGGCCAGGACCTCTGGATCATCAGCCTGATCATCTCGGGCGCCTCGTCGCTGATGGGGGCGGTCAACTACATCACCACCATCGTCAACATGAGAGCTCCCGGCATGTCCTATTTCCGCATGCCGCTCACGATATGGTCGTTGTTCATCACCGCCGTGCTGCTGCTGCTCGCGCTGCCGGTGCTGACCGCGGCGCTCGCGATGTTGCTGTTCGACCGCACGATGGGCACGAGCTTCTTCCTCCCGGAGAACGGCGGCGAGCCGCTCCTCTGGCAGCACATGTTCTGGTTTTTCGGCCATCCCGAGGTCTACATCCTGGTGCTTCCCGCGATGGGAGTGACCTCCGATCTCCTCTCCACGTTCTCGCGCAAGCCGGTCTTCGGCTACCGCGCCATGGCCTTCTCGATGATCGCGATCGCCTTTCTCTCCTGGCTCGTCTGGGGGCACCACATGTTCGTGAGCGGCATGAACCCGCTGCTCGGGACCGCGTTCATGATGACGACGATGGTGATCGCGGTGCCGTCGGCGATCAAGACCTTCAACTGGCTCGGGACGCTCTGGGGCGGCTCGATCCGCTTCGCCGGCCCGATGTTGTTCGCGCTGGGCTTCGTCTCCAACTTCGTCATCGGTGGTCTCTCGGGCATTTTCATGGCCTCGACCCCGGTGGACATCTTCATCCACGACACCTATTACATCGTCGCCCATTTCCACTACGTGGTGGCGGGGATCATCTTCGCGCTGTTCGCCGCCGTCTACTACTGGTTCCCCAAGATGTTCGGGCGGATGATGCACGAGGGGCTGGCGAAGATCCATTTCGTGTTCACCTACATTTTCTTCAATCTGACCTTCTTCCCGATGCACTTCCTGGGCGTCGCGGGCCACATGCGGCGCATCTACAACCCGCTGCAGTACGAGTTCCTGAAGCCGATGCAGGACTGGAACGTCTTCATCACCGTGAGCGCGTTCCTCCTCGCCTTGGGGCAGATCCCGTTCGTGGTGAACTTCGTCTGGAGCCTGGCGGCGGGGAAAAAGGCGGAAAGAAACCCGTGGTGCGCGAACACGCTCGAATGGACGGCGCCTTCGCCGCCGCCGCACGGGAACTTCGAGGTGCAGCCGGTGGTTTACCGCGGCCCGTACGAGTACAGCTCGCCGGATGCAGCGGAAGACTGGCTGCCGCAGAATCGGCCTCTCGCCGGCGCCGCGGCGCGAGCTCATTGATCGACGGATGAACAGTCTGCCCGAGCGCGACGGACCGTGCGGCTTCGTTGCCGCGCAGGTCTCTTCGAAATGGCCCCACCG
The DNA here is from genome assembly GCA_035574315.1 of Candidatus Zixiibacteriota bacterium. Lineage (NCBI taxonomy): Bacteria > Pseudomonadati > Candidatus Zixiibacteriota > Candidatus Zixiibacteriota bacterium. Next base: position 361,709 of record DATLYW010000048.1, on the reverse strand, counting down.
CCTCGCGGTGGCTACCGCGGGCGCGACGCTGCCGCTGCTGTTCATCGGCGGCCTCGTGACCGGCAAGGGGGCGGGGCTGGCAGTGCCGGATTGGCCGACGACCTTCGGCTACAACATGTTTCTCTACCCGTGGTCGAAGATGGTCGGCGGAATTTTTTACGAGCACAGCCACCGACTGGTGGCTTCGGCGATCGGACTGCTCACGATCTTCCTCGCGCTCGCCTTCTGGTTGAAAGAGGAGCGGCGCTGGCTGCGGCTGCTGGCACTGGGAGCGCTCGCGCTCGTGATCGTTCAAGGGGTGCTCGGCGGGTTGCGCGTGGTGCTGCTCGAGCACGGTCTCGCGATCGTCCACGCGGCGGTGGCCCAGGCGTTTTTCGCGCTCGTGGTGAGCCTCGCGGTCTTTACGTCGGGGCAGTGGGCGGAGCGCCCGGCGCGGCCGCTGGCGGCAGGCGATCGGCTGCGCCGCCTCTGCGCTTCGACGGCGGCGTTCATCTATTTCCAGTCCGTGCTGGGCGCCGTGCTGCGCCACACCGGAGGGCGCGCGGATCTCCATCTGCTCTTTGCCGCGGTCGTGGCGGCCCACGGGATTCTGGTGCTGCGGCGGTTGCTGCGCTTCCACGCCGACCGTCCCGAGCTCGTGCGTCCCGGGATCGCGTTGGGCACCCTGCTGGCGCTGCAGCTGGCGCTCGGCGGGGCCGTCTACTTCGGCAAGTTCACGACCCTGCTGCGCTGGCCCGCGGACCTCGTCGTCGTGCTCGCGACACTGCACCTTCTGGTCGGCGCGCTCATGCTGGGGACTTCCCTGATCCTGACGCTCAGGTGCTACCGGCTCACCGTTTTTCGGCCACTCGGTCACGGCCCGGAACTCGCCGCGGAGCGGGCGCCGGCATGAGCTCGGAAACCGGCGCCGCCGAGCTCATGCCCGCCGTCGCGCTGCGCAAAGCGGCGGATTTCCTGGAGCTCACCAAGCCTCGTGTCGTCTTCATGGTGCTGGTGACCGCTTTCGTCGGCTTTTACGTCGGATCCGAGCAGGTCCCGGATTACGCCGGGCTGCTGCGAATGCTGTTCGGGACCGCGCTGGCGGCCGCGGGGACGCTGGCGCTCAACCAGTTCCTCGAGCGGGAAACCGACGCCAAGATGGAGCGCACGCGCCGGCGTCCGCTGCCGGACGGCCGGCTGCAGCCGCGCGAAGCGGCCTGGTTCGGCACGGCGGTGGCGCTCGCCGGCCTCGGCTGTCTCGCCGTTGCGGTCAACCCGATCAGCGCCGGGGTGGCCGCTTTCATCGCTGCCACCTACCTCTTCCTGTACACCCCGATGAAAAGGCGCAGCCCTTTGTCGGTCATGATCGGCGCGGTCCCGGGAGCGCTGCCTCCGGTGATCGGGTGGGTGGCGGCTCGCGGCCGGTTCGACATCGACGCCTGGGTGCTGTTTGCGATCATGTTTCTGTGGCAGGTGCCGCACACCCTGGCGATCGCGCGCCTGTACCGGGACGACTACGCCCGCGCCGGCATTCAGTTCCTGCCGGTGATCGATCCCGACGGGCAAAGCACCAGCCGCCAGGTGATCTCGCACTGCGCCGCGCTGCTCGCCGTGAGCCTGCTGCCCACGCTTCTCGGCCTGGCCGGGCCGGTGTACTTCGTTGCCGCGTTTCTGCTCGGCGTCGGTTTCCTGTCCGCCGGCGTGAGCCTCGCGCTCGAATCGACGCTGGCAGGGGCGCGCAAGCTCCTGTTCGCTTCGCTGCTCTATCTGCCGGTGTTGCTGCTCGTCATGGCTTTGGATAGAGTTCCAGCATGAGGTCTGCGGCTGGTCCCAGAGCGTTGCGCGAGAACCGCAATCGGCGGATGGGGTTCATTCTCGGCGCGTCGATCGCGGTCTACATCGCGGCGGTGATCGCTTTTATCGTCGCTTACTGAGAGGGAGCATGGCACAGTCGGCCAAGGTGCGGCGTCTGAACGCCGCCGAGTCGGTTCCGGCGCGCGAACGGCCCGGTTTCGGCGGAGCAGAGCCTCCGGTCCCACCGGTGCGGCGCACGCCTCCGGCGATCGAGAATGCCCGGCTGGCGATCATGATGCTGATCGGCGCGGAAGCGATGTTCTTCGCCGGCCTGATCGGGGCTTTCATCGTTTTCCGCGTCGGGAGCCCGGTCTGGCCGCCTCCGTTCCAGCCGCGGCTGCCGGTCGGGGTCACGGGGGTGAACACGATCATTCTGCTGGCGAGCGCTTTCACGGTGCGCCGCAGCGTGAGCGCGGCGCGGTCGGGCGATGGGGCGCGGCTCCGGCGCGCTCTCGTGCTGACGGCGGTGCTGGGGGGGACGTTCCTCGCCGTCCAGGGCTACGAATGGGCGCGCCTGATCCACTTCGGCCTGACGGTTTCGAGCAGCGTTTACGGCGGCCTTTTCTACACGCTGATCGGGTTTCACGCCGCCCACGTCGTGGCGGCGCTCGTGTGGCTGCTGGTGGTCCTCGGGCTGGCGCGCCGCGGCAGGTTTTCTCGGGAGCGCCATACCGGCCTCGCGATCTGCGCGACGTACTGGATTTTCGTCGTCGCTCTGTGGCCGGTGCTCTACGGTCTCATCTATCTGTTGTGAAGCGTGCCGGCGCGTGTTGACAGCTCCGGCACCTTAAGTTAAGTTCGATTACTTCACATGTTGCGGCGGTCGAGTTTTTTCCTGTCCGGGTTCGGAACGCTGGCGGCGCTCCCCGCGCAAGCTCTAGCCTGCGCGGTTTGCATCACCGGCGCGGGGGCGGATGGCTCGGGCGACGCGTTCAACTGGAGCGTGCTGTTCCTGATGTCTGCTCCCTACCTCGTCGTCGGATCGATCGCGGGCTGGCTCCTCTACCGCCACCGGCGCGCCGGGAGGCTCGAGGCGGCGGAACGTAACGGCGCGCTCGTTCGGCTGGTCTGGGATCATCACAAGGAGAGCGGAAGATGAGCGATGTTGCCGTGGCGCACGCGGGGGTCGAGCCCGCGGAGTCGCCGCTCACGCCTGAGAATCTGGGCAAGCTCGGCATGTGGCTTTTTCTCGCGGGCGACGCGATGTCGTTCGGCGGGTTGATCGTCGGCTACGGGATTCTGCGCCATGCGAGCAAGAGCTGGCCGGTCCCCTCGGAAATCCTCGGCATCAACCTGACCGCCCTGATGACCTTCCTGCTGATCGTCAGCAGCGTCACCATGGTGCTTTCGCTCTCGGCGGCGCAGCACGGCGAGCGCGCCCGGTTCCGGAAGTTCATGGGTCTCACGATCCTCGGCGGCGTGACCTTCCTGGGGTTGCAGGCCTACGAGTGGACTCACCTGATCACCGAGGTCCTGCCCCATCACCAGCTGAGCTTTTCCAGCCATCTTTTCGCGACCACGTTCTTCGTCCTGACCGGCTTTCACGGCATGCACGTGACCGGAGGCGTGATCTACAACGCCTGCGTGCTGGCGGCGGTCTCGCGGGGGCGGTATGGGGCGAAGCACGTCGAGATCGCCGGGCTGTACTGGCATTTTGTCGATCTCGTGTGGATCTTGATCTTCACGTTCGTTTACTTGCTGTAACAGGAGCCTCGGGATGAGCGCAACGACGACGCACAGGGAGCCCAACTACATCGGCGTGTTCTGGTGGCTGCTGGTCTTGACCATCATCGAGATCGGCGTGATCTACCTGCCGCTGGCCAAGGTCGCGGTGGCGGCGCTGCTGGTGGCGCTGGCGATTTCCAAGGCCGCGCTGGTCGCCCTTTACTTCATGCACCTGAAGTTCGAGAAGCTGACGCTGGGGCTCGTGGCCTTGAGCCCGTTCGTGCTCTGCCTGTTCCTCATTCTCATGCTGCTGCCCGACATCTTCCCCCGTTGAGCGAGGCCGTCCACCTGCCGTCGGTGAACGCGGCGCTTAATTCATTGAGCGCCGTTTTCCTGGTCGCGGGCTATTATTTCATCCGCTCGCGCAACGTCTCCGCCCACCGGTTCTGCATGCTCGCGGCGCTGGCCGCCTCGGCTCTCTTCCTCGTTTCCTATCTCGTCTACCACTACCGGGTCGGTTCGGTGCCGTTCAAAGGGGAGGGTGCCATCCGGCTGGTTTATTTCGCGATCCTCATCAGCCACACGATCCTGGCCGCCGCGCTCGTGCCGCTGGTCGGCGTGACGCTCGTCCGGGCGCTCAAGGAACGCTTCGGCGCGCACCGGCGCCTGGCGCGGTGGACCTTTCCCCTGTGGCTCTACGTTTCCGTGACCGGCGTGGTCGTTTACTGGATGCTCTACCGGCTCTCCCCGCCGTGAGGCGCGGCCGCAATTCGTCCGCCCGCTCGTTGACAGCGCGAACGGGTTGGCGCTAGATAGAGCTTCACCCGAAGCGGAGCGACCCGGCATGAGTTCAAAGGCGATCGGAATCGTCGGCTGCGGTGCCATCGGGAAGGCGCTGCTGAAAGCGAGCGCCGCCGGGCTGCTGCCGGTCCGGGTGGCCGGGGTGACGAGCCGTACCGAGGAAAGCGCGCGCGCCTTTCTCTCGAGCCTGGATAGCCCGCCGCCTTTCCTGCCGCTCGCCGAGCTGATTGTCGCCGCCGATCTCATCATCGAGGCGGCGGGGGGAGCGGTGGTGGCGGGATTGGCCGACGCGGCCTTCACCGCGCACAAAGATCTCATGGTGATCAGCGTCGGGGCGCTGCTCGAGCATCCGGAGATCATAGAGCGCGCGCGGGCGACCGGCTGCCGGTTGCACGTTCCCTCGGGCGCGATCGCCGGACTGGACGGGATCAAGTCGGCCTGCGCGGGCCGGGTCGACCATGTGACGATGACGACGCGCAAACCACCGCGCGGGCTGGAGGGAGCGCCCTATCTCGTTCGCAACGGCATCACGCTGGCGGGGCTCGAAGAGGAGAAGGAAGTGTTCTCGGGCAGTGCCCGGGAAGCGTGCCAGGGTTTCCCTGCCAATGTGAACGTCTGCGCCGCGGTGAGCCTGGCGGGCGTCGGCCCGGACCGGACACGGGTGCGCATCCTGGCGGTTCCCGGGCTCGAGCGCAACTGCCACGATATCGAGGTCGAGGGCGAGTTCGGCCGGCTGCACGTCCATATCGAGAACGTGCCGAGTGAAAATCCGCGGACCGGAAAGCTCACCGCCCTGTCGATCGTTCGCGCCGTCCAGCAGGTCGTCGATCCCGTACGAATCGGCAACTGAGGACCGGGGCGCGCTCCGTGCGGGTCCAGGCGCGCCTCGGCGGATCGGGCCGTCCTCCGTTCGCCCCGTAGCCTTTCTCTTGTCGTAAGGAAGCGATGAACAACGCCCAACGGCTAGTGCGGATCCTGGAAAACGCCGGCGTGCGCTGGCTCTTCGGCGTCCCCAGCGGTCCGGTCCTCCCCGTGATCGATGCGCTCCGCGAAAGCTCGATCGAGTTCGTGCTCACCGCGAGCGAAACCTCCGCGGCGTTCATGGCCTCGGCCGTTGGCTACTTGACCGGAGTTCCCGGCGCGTGCGTCTCGACGCTCGGGCCGGGAGCGACCAATCTCGCGACGGGGATCGGCTGCGCCTGGCTCGACCGCGCTCCGGTGCTGGCGATCACCTGCAACGTCGCCACTCCGTGGCTCGAGCGGCGCGTCCAGATGAGGATCGACCACCACGCGCTGTTCAGGCCGCTGACCAAAGCATCGCTGCCGCTGCGCCGCGACAACATCGGGCGCCTCGCCGTCGAGGCCCTGGCGCTCGCCGCGGCCGAGCCGCCGGGTCCGGTCCATCTCGATCTGCCCGAAGACGTTGCCGAGGCTGCGGCCGCGACGGACGATACGCCGGCGCCCGCCCGGCCGCGGCCGCCGGCCGAACTCCCGGCGAGGGTCGTGGATACAGTGGCGGCGGCGCTCGCCCGGTCGCGCCGCCCGCTGCTCGTCACCGGCCTCGGCTTTACCCGTTGCCGGCGCCCGGAGCGGCTCCTGCCGTTCGTCGAGCGACAGGGCATGCCGTTTGTGACCACGCTTCAGGCCAAAGGCTTCCTGCCGGAAAATCACCCCTGCTGGGCGGGCGTGATCGGCCGCGCGCGCCGCAGCGACGTGCAGGCGCTCGTCAGGCGATGCGACCTCGTGATCGCCGTCGGGTACGATCCGGTCGAGATCAACTACGAGGAATGGGCCTCCGGCATTCCACTGATCCATCTGAGCACGGAAACGGCGGAAAGCGGGACCGGGCTCGCCTGGGTGTGCAACGAGGCCTGCGATCTCGATCGAGCGATCGCCGCGCTGAGCGAGCTTCCGGAGTGTTCGAACGATTGGTCCGCGGAAGAGCTGCGGGCGCACCGCGACGCCCTGGAGCGGGCGCTGAGGCCGGCCGGAGACGGCTTTGCCCCGCACGAGGTGATCGACGTGGCCCGGGAGAAGTTCCCTCCGGACGCCGTGCTGGCCTGCGACGTCGGCGCGCACACGCATCAGATCGCCTCTCAGTGGCGCGTGGATCTTCCGCGCTCTCTGCTGGCGACCAACGGCTGGTCGTCGATGGGCTACGGCATGCCGGCGGCCTACGCCGCCAAGCTGGTCGATCCCCGGCGTCCGGTGCTCGCGATCGTCGGCGACGGCGGTTTTCAGATGACCGTCGGCGAGCTGGCCTTCGCCCGCCGCCTCAAGCTCGCGGTGCCCGTCATCGTGCTGAACGACGGCTGGCTCGGCTTGATGAAGGTCAAGCAGGAGCGCCGGCGATATTCTCTTTCCGGCGTGTTCCTCGGGGAGCCGCCCCCCTCGCCGCCGCATTACTTCGGCGTGCCTTGCCGCAGCGCCCGCGACGCCGCAGAGCTCGCCGCGGCGCTCGACTGGGCCCGAGAGCAAGACGGGCCGTCCGTGATCGAGGCGTTCGTTTCGGTCGAAAGCTACTCGCTGACCGTTTTCGATTGATTTGCGATGGCCGACGCACTCCCCGCGCGCGACAGTTTTCGCTGGGCGATTCTGGCGCTCATCACGGTCTCGCACATCATCGGCGCGACGGCTCAGTACGGGATCAACACGCTTGCGCCGTTCTACCAGGGCGAGCTCGGTCTTTCGCGCGCTCAGGTCGGCCTCTTCTTCTCGGCCTTCTATCTTGCCATGACAGGGGCGTCGTTCGTCGCTGGATGGCTCGCCGATCGGCTCGGCGTGCGCCGAACGACCCTGCAGGGTCATCTCGCCGTCGGCCTGTGCACGGTGGCGGCCGCGCTTTCCCCTTCGTTTTCGTGGGCCTTCGCGAGCTTCTTCCTCGCCGGCCTCGGCTACAGCTTTCTCAACCCATCTTCCACCAAAGGAGTGATGGCGTGGTTTTATCGCGACGAGCGCGCTACGGCGATGGGCATCAAGCAGACGGGAGTGCCCGCCGGCGGCGTTGTCGCGGCGGTGCTCGCTGCGCCGCTGGTCCTCGTGGTCGGCTGGAGGGGCGCTCTGGCGGCGCTGGGGGCCGCTAATTTTCTTTTCGGGTTCGTTTTTTCATGGCTGTGGCGCGATCCCCGGGAGGAGTCACAGACCGTGGCCGGCGATGCCGGCGGGAGCTCGGGGCGGGGCGCGCCGCTCGAAGTCTGGGGCTTCGTTCCGGCGAGCTTCGGCACCGCGATCTTCCTGATCGGACAGATGTCGTTGATCACCTACGTGCCGCTCTATCTCAAGGACGAGATGGGGTTCAGCGCGTACTGGGCGAGCCAGGCTCTGGCGATCCTTCAGTCGGGAGCGATGGTGGGGCGAATCGGGTGGGGCGTGGCCAGCGACCGCCTGTTCGGCGGGCGGCGAAAAATCGTGCTGATGATCATCGGCCTGCTGGGCGCGGTGCTGACGGCCGGCCTGAGCGTCGCCACGCCGGAGACGCCGCTGGCGGTGCTGCTGGCGCTCGTCTTTTTTTCCGGTTTGTGCCTGGTCGGCTACCAGGGGGTTTCCTATGCGCTGATCGGCGAGCTCGCGGGCACGATGCGGGCCGGAGTGGCGATGGGCGTCATGATCACGATCAACGCGGCGGCGGCGGCCGTGGGCACGCCCCTGATCGGTTACCTCGTCGACCGGACGGGGAGCTATGCGGTCGCCTGGCAGGCGCTCGCCGGCGCAACACTTTTCGGCATTGCGGGGCTGGGGCTTTTCCTGAAAGAGCCGCGCCGCCGCGCTCCGGTTCACGCCCCCGCTGAAACCAGGCGGGCATGACGGAGAGATGCTGGCGGCGGGTTTTGACGTCTGGCGGAATTCACCGGGAGCAGCCGTCTCGCGTGCCGGATGCACGGAGACCTAAGTTGCGAACCGCAACCTGGCCCCGGGCAAATTCCATAGACGGTGAGGCCGGTCGGGTTTGCTCGCGCCTGCCCGCTCCCTGCAGCGGGCCAGACAGCGCCGGATGTAATCCGGGTCGAGCTCCAGAATCCCGCAGATGCTCGCGAAGCTGAAAAGCCAGTCGTCCTCGGGATCGGCGAACCACCGCTCGGCCTCGAGAAAAAGCTGCCTGTCGTGTCTCGTCTTGGCATGCAGGGTCTTCATGTAGCAGTCGATGGCGTCCTGCAGGACCGCTGCCATGAGCCTGACTTCCGGGCTTCTCGGGGTGCCGCTCTTGTAGATGCACAGGTAGTCGTAAAGAGCGAGGACATCGGACTGAAACAGGCTGTCTTGCGCTTGGCGCTGCAAGATCGGCTCGCCGATCTCCATAAATAAAATACCTCCGCGATGCCTCCGCGTGCCCGCTCGCGCCAGGGTCGGGATCGGCGCACGAGCCGCGCGTCGAGAGAGCCTGAACCGTGACGGAGCAATCACCGCGCCAGCGATCCCTCGTTTCGGAACGTCCTCCCGGCTTCGAGTAAGCACGCGATTCCGGCAACTTGTGGGTCGGCTTCAATCGACGGCCGCATCGGACCGCGCACCGACTGTAGGTTAAAGGGACACAGTCGCAGGAGAAGGGCATGGGAGGTGTAGGAATTCCCCGTCAAGGCGTGCGCGACGGATCGCCTATTGTTCGGGCTCCGGGAAAACGGGTACACTGCAGGTGCAGCCGCGGAACTCAAAGGAGGGCGAAGCGATGGCGGCGTTTCTGGTTCTTCTTGCGTTCCTGCTTCCGTCGGCCGCTGCTGCCGGAGAGCAGCCCAGGCCGGCGTTTCACGAAGAGCTCGGGGAGTCGTGGAACTCGCTCGGTCGCGAGCTGCGGGAGCTGCTCGGGCGCTGGCGGTGGCATTTCGATTTCGAAAGCTCGTGGGAGTCACAGCCGTTGATTTCCCTCATGCTCCGCAACCGGGAGCGACTCGGTCTTTCAGCCGAGCAGGTGCGGCGGCTGGAGGCGCTCCGCGACGGCTACGAGAAAAAGGCGACGCGCGTGCGCGCCGATATAAGAGTGGCCGAAATCGATCTTGCCGCGGTGTTGAAGGCGGAAGAGCCGGACATGACGAAGGTCGAGGCCCAGGTCCGCGAAATCGAGAAGTTGCGGGCCGACCTGCGGATCGAGCGCATCCGGACGATCGAAAGAGCGAAGCAGCAGCTGAGCGCCGAGCAACGCAGAAAACTCGAGGAGCTGCGAAGCGAGCGGCGGCTCGCGCAAACCCAGCCCGCTGAGACCGCCGGCTAGGGAAGCAGCAAAACTTTCCCCGCGGTTCTCCGCGCTTCGAGCCGGCGATGGGCCTCGGCCGCTTCGGCGAGGGGAAAGGTCCGTTCGATCCTGAGCTTGAGCCTTCCGGAGCTCACCCAGGAGAAGAGGTCTCCGGCGCGGCGTAAAAGCTCTTCGCGATCGAGCGTGTAGTGATTGAGGCTGGGCCGGGTGAGAAACAGCGATCCCTTCGCCGCCAGAATCGACGGGTCGAAAGGCGCTACCGGCCCGCTGGACTGCCCGAAGAGGACGAGATAACCCCGGGGCCGCAGGCACTCCAGGCTTTTTTCGAAGGTCGATTTCCCCACCGAATCATAGACGACATGCGCTCCCTGGCCCCCGGTTTCCGCCTTGACGGCGGCGACGAAATCCTCGTTCTCGTAGATGACGACGCGATCCGCGCCGGCCTCCCGCGCCAGCTGAGCCTTGGCTTCAGTGGAGACCGTTCCGATCACGCGGGCGCCCAGCTGCTTGGCGACCTGCACGAGGAGCAAGCCCACGCCCCCGGCCGCCGCGTGGACGAGCGCGATCTCTCCGCGCTTGAGGGGGTAGGTGCTGTGGGCGAGGTAGTGCGCGGTCATTCCCTGGAGCATGAGTCCCGCCGCGACCCGCGATTCGATGTCCCCGGGAACCGGCACCAGCTTCCAGGCGGGCACGATCGCGTACTCGGCGTAGGCGCCCGGAGTCATGGCGTAAGCGACGCGGTCGCCCGGTTTGACCTCGGTCACGCCGTCTCCGACCGCGTCCACCACGCCCGCCGCTTCCATTCCGAGCGTGAAGGGGGTCTTCAACGGATAGAGCCCGATTCGGTGATAGATATCGATGAAATTCAGCCCGGCGGCCTCTACCCTGACGCGTGCTTCGCCGGCCTTCGGCTCGGGGATGGGAATCTCCTCGTACTGCAGAACCTCTGGACCTCCATAACGATGGATTCGAACTGCCTTCATGGTCTCGCCTCCCGTTTGCTCCGTGCGGACTTCTTACTCGAGCATTTCCCGAGGTCGCTGCCGCTCAAGGGCGGCCCCAGGTCATCACCACGATCTCGATCGGCTGGGGCAGCTGTTGCTTCGTCACTCGCAGGATCGGGCCGTCCAGCCGACGAACGCGCGGAAATCCCGCCGTAAAGCCATCCACCGCTCCTTCCCACCAGTAGTGCTCGGGAATCGCGATCTTCGGATTCACCTGCTTGGTGACGGCGATCGCTTCCTCGGGGGTGATCGTGAACATTCCGCCCGCGACCGGCACCAGGAGAACGTCGATCTTGCCGAGCAGCTTGAGCTGCGCAGGCGTCAGCGAGTGTCCGAGATCTCCCAGGTGGGCGATGCACACGTCGTCGACCCGGAAGACGAAGATGGCGTTCTTGCCTCGTTGCAGCCCCTGGCTCTTGTCGTGATAGGCCGGAACCGCGTAGACGGAGACGTCGCGGACCGTGGTATGGATCGGGCGCCAGCTCTCGCCCGAAGGCGTGAGACCGTGCAGGACCACCGGATTTCCCTTGGCCATCCAGACGTTGTTGTGGGCGCCGTGCTGGTGGCTCGTCGTCACGACGTGCTGTTCGAGATCCGGCCAGGGGAGATCGTGGCGGGAATGAGGGTCGGCCAGAACCCGCGTCCCCCTGGAGGACGTGATCTGAAACGTCGCATGCCCGAACCACCGGATCTCCACCGCCGCCGGGGAAGCGGCCACGCGGCGAACCCGCGGTGCGGAGACCACCTCCATCTCGTGGCAAAAGCTCCAGGCAAGGCGCGGCAGGGCGATCAACACCGCCGCGGCCAGACATCTCGGAACGAAGGCGCGTTTCGCCATCAAATACAGCTTCAGGCTTCCGGTTCCCGGCTCATGCCGGGGTGAAAAGCCTGGGTCTCCGTTGCCGGTCCCCGATAAACCATAAACCAGAAACCGGAAACTAAACCAATCCCCATTTCCGCCTCGTCCACCATTCCGCCGCGAGCAGGACCAGCGCGAGAGAGAAGATCCAGGGTGTGCTCCACAGGCGGGTCTGGCGCCGCTCGACGATCCGGGAGGGAGCCTGGCCTTCCAGCCGCGCCGCGATCTTTTCGAGGGCTTTTTCGTTCCATTGCTCGATCGTGAAATGTTCGCCGCGGCTCGAGCGGGAAATCCGCTCGAGCAACTCGGGCCGCGGCCTTCCGTCCTCGCTTTCGTGGTAGCCCGCGGCGACCGAGAAAGCGCTGCGGTCACGCCCGAGCGTCCTGCCCGCGAGGGCGGCTTCGGCCTCGACCCGGTAAGAGCCCTCTCGTGCGGGCGTGAACTCCCCGCGGTAATCGCCGGGGGAGTCGCCGGGGGAGACCGGTACGAGGAGGGGGTCCCCGTCGGGGCCGAGGACGCGGAGCTGGACCGATGCCTGGGCGGCTGGCGTGAAGTCGTCCTTGAGGACCCGCACCGTGATCGCCGCTTTCTCTCCCGGGCGGGATGCCGCCACCGGGAGTATCTTGACCTGCTCGAAAGAGGGCTCGCGGGCGAGCCAGCGCACGGCCTGACGGACGAACTTCAAGTGATGCTGCGGCGTTTCGCGGTTCCCGACGGCGATGAAATTCCAGCGCCATGCCTCGTCGCTCATCAACGCGAGGGTTCGCCCCTGGCCGAAGCGTCCGACGGTGAGCAGCGGCTGGCCGTCGCTCCCGTCTCCGGAGAGCGCCAGCAGCGTTTCGCCGCGCGCCCGCTGCACGCGGTTGAAGGCGGTGAGCTGCGGGAGGCGGGACCAGGTCTCCTCGTTGGCGCGAGCGTCGGCGACCAGCCGGGTGATCGGATGAGCTTTGCCGGCGGGGGTCAGCACGGCGCGCACCGACGTTCGCCCGCGGTACGTGCCCTTGCCGTCGAGCTCCACCGGCAGCACTTCCTTGAGAGCGCTTTCGCCGTATCCGCCGCTGTCGAACGCCCGCGCGCCGCCGAACACCGCCAGCCCGCCGCCGTCGCGCACGAAATCCCGGAGCTTTTCGAGGTAGACCGGGTTGAAATAGGCGCGATGGGAAAAATCGTCCAGGATCACCACGTCGAAGTTCTTCAGCTCCTCGAGAAAGATGTCGTCGATCGGGAAGGGGATCAGGCTGAGCTGGCTGTCCGGGACGTCGACGCTGTCGGTGGGCGTTCGCAGGAAGACGAAAGAGACTAGGTCGACCAGCGGGTCCTGTTTCAAGGCCATGCGGAGGAACCGGTAGTTCCAGGCGGGCGAGCCGGAGAGAGTGAGCACGCGAATCTTGTCGCGTTGCACGTCGACGGCGAATTCCTTGCGGTTGTTGTGCGCGATCTGCTCGCCGGGCTGGACCGGCAGGCTCACGTTGAAATGGTGCGCGCCGATTTCCTTGGGAGTGAAGCTGAGCGAGATTCTTTTCTCGAAGGGGTCCGCGTCGATGTCGACCGACTGAGCGGAGACGAGGTTGCGGCCCCGGTTGAAGTAGAGCGGAAGCTTCCGGCCTCGAAGGCCGTACGCCTCCACGATCACGTCGAGCTTGATCTCGCGCCCGCGAAAGCCGAATTCGGGTGCGCGCACCTCGGCGATGCGGAGATCGGTGTAGGCCTGGGGTCGCCCGACCGTCACGGAAAAGACCGGCAGCGGCAACGGCGGCGCGCCGTCCGCGGCGGCGCGCTCGCCGTTGGCGATCCCGTCGCTGAACACCAGGATGCCGGATTGCGCCGGCACCTCCTTGGCCGCAGCCTCCAGCGCCTCGACGAGGCGGGTGCGGCCGTCGCGAGCTCCGAGGCTTCGCACGGCGGCGGGCGTGACCGGTTCCAGCCCGTCGCCGAACCGGAACAGGCGAAGATCGTAGTCGCGGACGAGGCGCTCGAGCAGCGGCAGCAGGGCGTCCTTGACGGCGTCCAGGCGGCTCTTCGGCGGAGTGCCCGGCGCGTCGGCGGGCAGGGCCATGCTCTGCGAGCTGTCGATCAGGAGCGCGAGAGGGCGGCGAAGCTTCACGACCCGCCGCTCGACCCATGCCGGACCTAAGAGAAAGAAGACGAGAAGGCCGTAAACCAGCCCGCGCAGGAGCGTGAGCAGCGCGCTTCTCCGCGGCCCCAGCCGCTCCCGCAGAGCGCGGTACTGCAGGACGAGCAGGAACGCGGCGAGGGCGCCGATCGAAGCGGCCACCCACCAGGGAACGGGAGGGATCAGGTAGAGATCGGCCATCGGTCAGCGGGTGAGGCGCCTGCGGATGAACGGAACGTGGATGAGGTCTTCCTTGTAGTTTTCGGTCATCGCGTACAGGATGATGTTGATCCCGAGGTGGAAGGCGTCGCGTCTCTGCTCTTCCCCGCCGGGGGTGCAGACGTTGGTCCACTTTCCGAGCTGATCGCGCTCCCACGCGCCGCCGAGGTCGTTCTGGCAATAGATGACCGGCGTGGCGCTGCCGACCGTGATCCCCTCGAGCGCGGGATTGGCAATCCGGACGCCGCCGATCCGGCGCATCAGATAATAGCTGCGCAGCACCGCGTGGCCAGACGGGAGCCGCTTGAGCTCGTTTCCCGGGAAAACCCGCTGGAACTCGCGGCGGACGCTCTTGTCGAAGCCGTAGCCGCGTTGCCCCAGCGCGTCGTCGACAAGCAGGAAGCCGCCGTAAGAGAGGAAACGGCGCAGCGTCTCGATCTCTCCCTCGGTGAACGGCTCGAACTCGTACCTTCCGGCCATATAGAGGAACGGGTATTCGAACAGATCGGGGTCCGCCAGGGTCACCTCGTGCCGGACCGGAGACGCCTCCACGCTCGTGCGCAGCATCAGCTCCTCCATCAGCGGGCCGACGCACAGGGGATGGGGGTTCCAGTCGCCGCCCCGGTAGCGGACCTGGGCGAAGACGAACGGAAAGCGCTTGTCGCGGGGATGACTCGCCCGCGCCGGGCGCGGCAGCGCCGCTGCCAGCAAGCAGCCCCAAGCGAGCCGCAGGAAATCCCGTCTCCTCATGGCGTTCGACCAGGCGCGCGTTCTAGAGACGCTGCGCGATCCATCCCTCCAACAGCAAGGTGGCGATCAACGAGATGAGCAGCGGAAACGCGAGGTCGGTGCGCGCGCCGCCTTCCTCGACGGATTCGACCGGAATTACCTCCGCCCGAACCGGGGCGAGCTTGGCGCGGAGCTCCGCTTCCCCGATCGGATCGAGCCGGGATTCGAGGAAAGGGGAGTTGACGGCGTAAAGCTCGGGCAGGCCGGGCGGCTTCTCGCGATCCGCCGGCAGGACGATCCGGTAGATCCCGGCCCGTTCGTTGCCGCGGTATGACGCGACCGCGCGATCCCTGTTTGCGACGATCTCGGCCGTCCCTTCACGATCGCCGGGCCCGACCACCCGGATGGTTCGTCCCACCATGCTCGGCGGCAAGTCGATCCGCTTCTCCTCACCCACGGCGATCCCCGTATCGACCGAACCGCGCCTTCCCCCCGCGAGGTAGGAAGCCAGTGACTGGACGAGCGGGAGGTACGCGGTCTTGAGCGGGAGATCGCTCCAGTCGCGGTCCGCGCTCGTGCCAAGAAACATCACCCGGCCCCGGCCGACCCGGTGCTCCGTCAGCAACGGTTCTCCGCTGGCGAGCGAGATCAGTGCGGTTCCCCCGCCTCGCTCCAGGCGGGTGTAGCCCCACACCCTCGTCGATCGGATCGAGTCGAGCAGGACAGGATCGGCGAGCGGCGCCAGCGCGGGGTGCGTCGCCTCCACGCGCGCGATCCCGTCCGCTGCGGTTTCGGGCCCGCTCTTCTTGCCGGCGATCGAGCCCGGGAGGAGCGCCGGGGGGACGCGGAGCAGCCTGGCGTTGTAGTCGTCGGCGCTCAGGTGCTCGCCGCCGAAGATCAGCAAGCCGCCGCCGCGGCGTACGAACTCGCGCAAGCGGGCGGCGAACGCCTCCGGAAGGGTTGCGACGTTGGCGAGGACGACGACCTGATAGTTCTCGAGCGAGGTCCCGGCGAGCGCGTCGGCGATCGTCACCACGGGAACGAAAAGCGAAGCGCCGGCGTCGCCCCCGGGGTGGAGCGCCCGGCTGAGAAAAAACGTCTCGCTCTGCACCAGCGAGGTCTGCGGCTCGCCGTCGACCAGGAGCACGCGGAGCCGGTCCTCGGCCAGCAAGCCGAAATGGTGCTCGGTCTGGCCGGCCAGCCCCTCGGCCTTCAGGGTCAGCGTTCCGTAGTGGGAGCCCGCGCGCTCGAGCGCCGTCTGAAAGACCACCGTCGATTCCGATTTCGGAGCAAGCGATGCGAGCCGCTGCTCTCTCGCCTTTCCGTCGATGCTCAGCTGCACGAGCAGATCCTTGACCGCGCCATCGCCGAAGTTCGCCAGCACGGCTTCGAGACGGAGCGGCACTCCGGCGCCTATCCCTCGCTCGCCGCCGGCGCGGACCTCCCTGACGGCCGCGTTCACGGGCGGCCGGCTCCCGCCCACGCGCAGAATCGTGATCGGGACCGCCGGATCGTACTGTTTCAACGCGGCGATCGTGAAGTCGTCCCACCCGGTGAGCGCCAGGTCGGTGATCAGGCGGATCTCCTTGTGACCGGCGGGCTCGGCGAGCAGCTCGTACGCCTTGCCGAGAGCCGCCGCGAGATCGGCCGAGCCGTCGGAGAGCTCGATCGCCTCCAGGTCGCGCAACAGCGCGTCGCGCTCGCTCTTGAGGCGCAGCGGCGCGTCGGCGGAAACCGCGGTGGAAAAGACCGCCGCGCGGTCCCCTTCGCCGAGCGCGCTCAGCAAGGTCCGGGCGGCATCCTTCGCCCGCCGGAAGCCGGCGCCACCGCCGCTCCACTTCATGCTGAGCGAGTTGTCGACGACGACGACCAGGGAGAGGGGCCCCCCGCCGGCGAACAGACCGGCGCCGATCTGAAAGACCGGGTTGGCGAGGAGCAGCGCGAGCAGCGCCACCGCGGCGGTGCGCAGCGCCAGGAGCAGCCAGTGGCGCAGCCGATAGCTGCGCGCCACGCGCCGTTGCGACAGCGCGACGAAGCGGACAGCGGGAAAGCGGAGACGCTTGAGCCTGCGGCGGTTGAGCAGATGAATAAGCAGCGGCACGGCCGCCGCGAGCAATCCGAAGAGGTAGACCGGGTACAGGAAGAAGATCGACATGGAGCGGCTTCAGCCTCTCCAGCTCAGGTACATCGCGAGCGCGCGGTCGAGAGGCGTCGAGGTCGTCAGCAGCTGGTAGTCGATCGAGCTGTCATGGCATTGTTTGCGCAGATCGGCGGTGAACTCGTCGATCGCCGCGCGGTAGGCCTGGCGAATGGCCTTCGGATCGGCGATCACCTTCAGGTCGGGCTGCTCCAGGTCCTCGAACAGGATGTTGCCGTCGAAGGGGAGCTCGATTTCCGCCGGATCGAGCACGTGGAATACGATGACGTCGTTGCCCTTGTAGCGGAACAGCCGCAGCCCCTTGACGATCGCCTCCGGCTCGTCGAGAAGGTCGGAAACCAGCACGACCATGCCGCGTCGCTTGATCTGTCCGGCGACCTTCTCCAGAATCCCGCCCACGTCGGTTTCGCCTCCGGGCGTGCGGTTCTCGAGGGCGTGGAGGATCTGCGTGAGATAGTCGCGCTTGGCGCGCGGCTGGATGACGGTTTCGAGATCGTCGGAGAAAGTCACCAGGCCGGCCGCGTCCTGCTGCTTGAGGATCAGGTAGGAAAGACAGGCGACCAGCGTGCAGGCGTAGTCGAACTTCGTGATCCCGTCCGACGCGTAGTCCATCGAGGCGCTGGCATCGAGCAGGAGGTAGGCGCGCAGGTTGGTCTCGTCCTCGTACTCCTTGATGAAATAGCGGTCGAACTTGCCGAGCGCCTTCCAGTCGATGCGCCGGATCTCGTCGCCCGGCGAGTACTCCCGGTGCTCCTCGAACTCCACGCTGAAACCCTTGGAGCGGCTGCGGTGAATGCCGGACATCAACCCTTCCACCACCCAGCGCGCCCGCAGGGAGAGGCTCGATATCCCGGCGAGAACCTTGGGGTCGAAATAGTTTTTTCCCGGACCGTTCATCGGGCGACGGTCGGCCGCCACCGGCGCAGCGGTATCATCGGACTGACCCGCGAGCCGGCAATCGCCTCCCCTGTTGCGCGGGGCCGAAACTCGCCGGGCGCCGCGGCGCGGCAGCAGACGTCCCGTTCGAAAGTTTCTACCACCGCCGCCGGAGATAATCTAGCCAGCTCCTCCAGCCGCGATGGCTTCCCTGATAGGAAGGGTTGCACTCCCAGCGCTCGACCCAGGCGATCAGGGCCGGCTCGGCTCCGAGCGCGCGCAGCACCTGCAACTGGAACGCGAGACAGCGCCTTTCGGCTTCCGCCCCGGTCCAGGCTTCCCCTTCGCGGTAGAGCCTGGAGTGACAGGCGTCGTGCGCGATCGCGCCCGCGTACCAGTGGAGTGAATGGCTCCACGTCGGCCGGCCTACGACGAAGGTCGGTCTTTCCATCCAGGCCCTCATGCCGCTCCGGCGTCCCTCGCGGATGGCGGCGAGATAAGGCTCGATCTCGTGCAAGAAACCGCGCAGGCCGAGCAAGGCCAGCGCCGCCCGCGTGCGTCTGCGGAACTCTTCGTCGCCGGTGATCTCGATCCCCTGGAAGAGCTCCGAGCGCCGCCGGGAAATCCGCTCGACGAGCATGCGGACCGGTATGCCGGCGGCCGACCGGCGCAGTCGTGCCGCGAGGAGCCCAGGCGAAAGACGGGACGGAGTTGGCTGGCCCACGGCCCCGGGGCGGCCTAGCGGGCCGGCCTGCCGTCGGCCGAAGGCTGGATCTCCCCGAGCAGCCGGTCGATCACGTCGAGCGAGGAGAGCCCTTCGCCCTGCGCCTTGAAGTTCGGGATGATACGATGGCGCAGCACAGCGGGTGCGAGCGCCCGGATGTCCTCGATCGAGACCGCGTAGCGGCCCTGCAGGATCGTGCGTGCCTTGGCACCGAGAATCAGATACTGGGAAGCCCGCGGGCCGGCTCCCCACTCGACGTAGTCCCTGATGAACTGCGGCGCCCTCGGGTTCTTGGGGCGCGAGCTTTGCGTGAGCTGCACGGCGTAAGAGACGACGAAATCCGAGACTGGAACGCGGCGCACGAGCTCCTGGCAGCGCAGGATCTCCGGGCCCTCCATGACCTTGCGCGGCGAGACCTTCGATGTGGAGGTGGTTTGCATCACGATCTGGACCTCGTCGTCGAAATCCGGGTACTGGATCTCGATGTTCAGCATGAAGCGGTCGAGCTGCGCTTCGGGCAGCGGATACGTGCCTTCCTGCTCGATGGGATTCTGGGTCGCCAGGACGAAGAAGGGGAGGTCCAGCGGATAGGTGGTTCCGCCCGCCGTCACCTTGTATTCCTGCATCGACTGCAGCAGCGCCGCCTGGGTCTTGGGCGGCGTGCGGTTGATCTCGTCGGCAAGGAGCACGTTGGTGAAGATCGGGCCCTTGAGGAACTGGAACTGTCTACGGCCGGTGGCTGGGTCTTCCTGCAGGATGTCGGTTCCGGTGATGTCCGAGGGCATCAGGTCGGGAGTGAACTGGATGCGGTTGAACTCGAGATCGAGGATCTCGGCCAGCGTGCTGATCAGCAGAGTCTTGGCCAGTCCCGGGACGCCGACGAGCAGGCAGTGGCCCTTGGCGAACAGCGCGATCAGGACCTCCTCGATCACCCGGTCCTGACCGACGATGACCTTGCGGATCTCGCCCAGCATCGCGTCGCGCTTGGCCGCGAACTCCTCGATTTCCGCGATTTCGTGCTGCTGAATATCGACCGACGCCATGAATCCTCGCTTCAGTTGCCCGCGGCCAGCTTCGCGAGCGCCGCCTTTGCCTCCCGGCTTTTCCCCGGGTCGCCGAGCGCCGTGTAAATCTCGATCAGCAGCCGGTAGATCGTCGGGTTGAAAGGGTTGATCTGCAGGGCTTCTTCGAGCATTTCCCGCGCGGCGCGATGGTCTTTCGCGGCGCGATAGGCGCTTCCGAGCTGCACGTACGTGCCCGCGTTGTCGGGATCCAGCTGCAGGGCTTTCCGGAGGTGCGAGAGCGCCTCGCCGTGGCGGTTCATTTGGATCAGGACGCGGCCCAGCTTGTTCAGAATAATAGGAGAATGGGGACTGGCCTGCAAGGCGCGCTGGTACTCGTTGGCCGCGGCGAGCACCCGGCCGCGGGCGAGCATCTGATCGGCGAGCCGCGTGCGGTTGCGCGCCACCTCCGACTGAATCTCCCTCAGCTCCACGACCTCCTCGTCCTCCTTGCCGTTCTTCTTCACCTTGAAATGGCGCACGCGGCTGCCCTCGATCTCCTTCAGCCCCTTCGACTTGAGGAACTCCTTCCATTGCTTCTCGAAGGTCTCGAAGGAAAGCCCGAGCACCCGCTCGATGGCCGAAGGGGCGGGTGCGTCGCGCAGCGCGGCGAGCAGCTCCCGGGCCCCGGATTTCCCCTTGCGGCGGTTGATGAAATCGATCGCCGAGGCGGCCTCGGCGTAGGCGAGCTGGACCTGCTCCGGGCTGTCGAGGTGGATGAGCGAGGGCTCCATCTGCCGGAACCCGACGAACTTGTCGTGCTCCAGGGCCCGCACCAGGAGCGTCTGGTTGGCCGGCGTGAGATAGTCTTCCGCCGCGTCCCCGGGCGGCTCGGGCCGGCGCCAGCGGGTTTCGTAGAAGCGCGCGGCGCCTTCGTGGATCCAGATCGGCGCCTTGTTGTCGCTCAGCGCGACGATCACGTAATGCAGGTACTCGTGGCTCAGGGAGTCGACCCAGCGGTAACCGAACGCGAGCGCGCGCGGCGAGATGATCATCAGCTTGTTGAACTTGCAGATGCCCACTGCACCGGTCTGCTCGATGTCGCGCAGCGAGAGCGTCGAGATCGCGTTGAAGGCGGCCGCGTCCGGGGCGATCTCGACGCGCACCTTGTCCCTGGGGAAATAGCCGAGCTCGGCGCCGATGCTGCGGTAGCTCTTTTCGAGCGCGTCGAGGGCGTAAGGGGCGAGAATGCCGTCGCGCCGCTCGTCGAGGTAGACGATGAAGTGCTCGCTCTCGTAGCGCTTGAGGCTCCGGACCACGTCGTGGGTCTGCTGCGCGAACAGCCGCATCGCCTGACGCCGTTCGTTCTTCGAATCGAGGGCGAGGGCGCGCTCCAGGGACTGGACCGCGTCGGGGTAGCGGCCTTCGTAGAACTTCACCCAGGCATCGAGGTCCAGAGCGGCGGCGGAGCGCGGCGACTCGCGGAGCGCCCGGCCCGCGAGCTCGCGGGCCTCGTCGATCCGCCAGGCGTCCAGGAGCTCCTGCAGCCGCTGGAGCTCGGCGTCGGCGACCGCGGCCCGGGCGGAAGCCGCCCACGCGAGCGAGAGGGCGAGAAGGAAAACGGCCGGGGAGGCGAGGCGAAACGGGCGCAGCATTCGAATTCGCGGGCTATTCCGTCAGGTTCCTGAAATAGCGCTCGATCTGCTCCTTGTGCTGGGGAGGGATGCCCTGCTTGAGCGACTCGAGGATCTCCTCGCGGAAGCTGCGCGGGGCCTTGTAGTCGTCCTTGCCCGGCAGCCGGAAGCGCTCGGTTTCCAGCCCGGTGACGCCGCCCTCGACGTTGAACTCCGGAAACTCCGGCATGCCGGGCAAGGGGGCCAGCATCCCGTAAGGGAGAAAGCGCCCGCGGCGGAAGACCATCGTCGCCGGCATGTTGCCGAGCTGGCCCCGCTGGGCGAGCTGCTGCATGGCGCTCTGCATCTGCTGCTGCGACTGCGTCAGCCGGTCGAGGGCGTCCCGCTCCGGAGGGACCGCATTGCGGGCGTCGAGACCCCCCAGGCGCTCGCGCGCCGCTCCCATCGATCCGGCCGCCCCGTCGATGTTCTGGAGGATCTTGGGGTCGAGCGCCGGGAATAGCTGGAACAGCGATTCGAGCTTCTCGTGCAACTCGCGCGTGCGCTCTCGCAGCAGCTCCTGGCGGCGCGCGAGTTCGCGCAACTGCTGCTTTTCCGAATCGTTGAGCGCCCGCAGCGGCTCGCCGAGCAGGGCGTCGAGCTCGCCTTTCAACCGGTTGAGCGTGCGCTCCGCGTCGCGCGCCTTTCCCTCCTGCGCGGGCGCGCGCCTTTTCGCCAGCTCGCGGCGCGCCAGCTGCTCGCCCTCGGCGTAGCCGGGAAAATCCCTGTCGAGCAGCCGGGCGATCAGATTCTTCACGAGATGGTTCATGGTGGCGTCATCGAGTTGCGCGTCCGCCGCGGCGTCGCCCGTCTCCCCGCCCTCGCGGTCCGGGAACAGCTCCGTGAGCCGCCCGAGGTCCTCCTTGGCGCGCCCGAGAAAGCGGTCGAGCTTTTCCTTCAGGAGATCATCGCGCTCCCTCAGGGCGGAATTGTTCAGCGCTTCGGTCTCCATCAGGATCTCCTGCTGTTCGCGCGCGATCTGCTGCAGCTCGCTCTGGGAACGCCCCATCTCCCCCTGCATCCGGCCCATGGACGACGCCATGGCCGACCGCTGCGACTGCTGGAGCGCGGCCACCATCGCAGCCATCTGATTGAACAGCTCGCGGGCGAGCTGGCGCGCACCTTCCAGATCGCCCGCGAGGAGCTTCTTGCGGATCTCGTCGAGCGCGGAAAACATCTGGTCGAATCCCAAGCCGCGAAGCGACTCGGGATTCATGAAGTCGTCCGGGAGCTGCTGCGCGAACTGCGAGAGCGCCTGCTGCAGGGACTGGAGGAGCTTGCCGAGCTCGGAAATCTGCTTGAGGATCCCGTCGAGGTTGGGGTCCCCGCTCTGCAGCTTTTCCAGCGCGTCGAGCAGCCGCTCCTGGCTGCGCGCCAGATCCTGCGCCGTGGAAGCGAGCTCGCGCGCCTGCATCCGTTTGCCGATTTCCTCCGAAAGCAGCGACATCCGCTCCAGCTCCGTCGCGATCTCGTCGCGCGCCTTGAGCCGCTCCTGCTCGCCCGCCGCCCGGGCGTGCCGCTCGAGCAGCTCGTCCCTGGTGAACTGGAGATTTTTCTTGAGCGCTTCGAGATCCGACCAGGTCGCGAAATCGGAGAGCCGGTCTTTTTCCACCCGCTGCAGCGCCTCCTCGGTGCGCTGGAGCGCCTCGTCGAGCTTTTTCTCCAGGGCTTCCCGCCGGTCCCGGGCGCCTTCGGCCGGCGATTCCAGGTGGTCCGCCAGCATGTCCATCATGCGGGCGTTGAGGTCGCGAACGATCTCGGCGACCTGCTGGTGCTCGCCGCGCAGGTCCTTGAGCTTCAGCCGGAGCGTCCGCGAGGTCCCGAGCTTGGGGCCTGAGATGGTGTCGTTGTCGCGCACCTCGAGGTGAAAACGGGCTTCGTCGCCCTGGCGCAGGCCGAGCCGGCTGAGATCCCAGCGGAAGCGATCCCGCAGCACCAGCCGCCGGGCGTCGTCGCTCTGGAGCCGGATCGTCTCGCGCCGCTCGCCGACCTCGACCGCCAGATCGATGCGGCCGATGCCGAAGTCGTCGCGCGCGCTGTACTCGAGCGCAAGGACCTCGTCGCCGCTCACCTCCAGATCCTCGGTCGGCGCGAGCAGGTCGACGGTGGGAAAGCCGTCCGGCCTGACCTTGAGCTCGTACGTGATCGGCGCATTGCGAAAACCGTGGACATCCTCGACCGTCACGCGGTAACGTTGCGGCTGGAACAGCACCAGGCTTCCCTGGAGCTCGCGGCCCTCGATCTTGAGGGGCACGGTCTTCCCGTCCTCCGTGACGATCTCCGCCTTGACGACTTGCCGGGTCGTGACGGCGTCGATCCGGATGGTGGAGCCTTTGAGCCCTTCCGCGTCGCCGCCGGGCGCGGTGACCGCGCCGAGGCCGGTGTATGCGGGGGGATAAACCGTCACCCGAACATTGGCGATCTCGGGCGGTTCGATGGCCTCGGCGGTGTAGACCGGCGAGGAAAACGATCCGGCCACCGCCCGATAGCGGATCGTGTGATCCAGCTTCGGGATCGCGATCGCGAACTTTCCCTCTCCGAGCGATTCCATCGGGAGCCCCTCCTCCGCGCCGGGTGCCCCTGCGCGCTCGATTCGGAGCTGCAGGGACCTGGGAATCGCGCCGGAGGTGGTCGCCTGGATCCGAAGCGGGGCGCCGCGAACGAGCCGGGCCCCTTTGGGCTCGATGTGGATCACCGTCACCGAGGGCGGCAGGTGGTCCAGGGGGCGGGCGAGCAGGCTGAAGGTCTCGCCGACCCGGGAGGGATCGAGCAGGACCATGGCCAGCACGGGAACGAAAACCAGACCGAGCAGGCGCACCTGCGCCTTGAGGTTGCGCGCGTCGATCAGCTCGTCGAGCCGCAGGGCCGCGAGCTGGCGGCGCGTGGTGCGCAGCAAGGCGAGCACCATGGCGGGGGAAAATCCCTGAGCCCCCGGGGATTCCGCGAGCCTGGGATAGAGCTGGAGGGAGTTGATCAGGTTGTTGCGCAGCTCGGGGCGCTTCTCCTCGATGTAGCGGGCGGCGCGCTCGCGCGACGGGCGGCGCAGCAGGCGCGCCAGCGTCCGCCCGAGCAGAAAGAGCAGCACGAGAGCGCCGAGCGCCCAATAGAGCAACGGCGCGTAGGGAAAGAAATCCGCCAGCGCCGCAACCGCGGGACCGGCGCCGAAGAGAAGCAGGGCGCAGATCGCGGTCAGGCACAGGCCCTCGGCCCCCTGGACGAGCTTCAGCCGGCGCGTGAAACGCCCGAGAAACTCGGAAAGCTCCCGGAACTCTTCCTGGCCCATGACGGCGCGACGAGCTCATCTTATCGTCGGCGACCGCCGTTGTCCATCCTCGCGGAGCGCGCCCCGCGGGTGGCAACGCCGGCGCGCTTGTGCTATTCAGTTTTGGATAGCCAAGAGCGCGAAAACCCGAAAGGAATTGCAGCCGGCATGGAGAGCATGGACCAACTGGAACCGACCGAAACCCTCTATTTCCACGAAGGACACGACGACGAAGACGAAGACGGCCCGCTCGCCGAGGAAGACCACCCGATGTGGCGCTCCGAGCGCATCTCGCTCACCTCGGTCGGCATCGACGTCGGCTCCTCCACCTCCCACTTGATCTTTTCCAGGCTCACGCTCAGGCGGCAGGGAGTCGCGCTTTCGAGCCGCTTCGTGGTCGTCAACCGGGAGATCATCCACGAGTCGCCGATCCTGCTCACGCCCTACGTCGACAAGACGACCATCGACACGGTGAGGCTCGAGCGCTTCATTCACCAGGCCTACGCCGACGCCGGGGTCACGCCGAACGACATCGATACCGGCGCGATCATCGTGACCGGAGAAGCGGCGAAGAAGAAGAACGCCGAGGCGATCGCGGCGCTGTTCGCCGCGCAGGCGGGGAAGTTCGTCTGCGCGACGGCCGGCCACAACCTCGAGGCGATTCTCGCAGCCTACGGCTCGGGGGCGGTGGCCATGACTCGGCAAGAGGGAGGCGATTTCACCGTCATGAACGTCGATGTCGGCGGGGGAACGAGCAAGATCGCCATCGTGCAGCAAGGACGCGTGATCGACACCTGCGCGGTCGAGGTCGGCGCCCGGCTCGTCGCCATGGACGAGACCGGGAGGATCAACCGCCTGGAGGACACCGCGCTCAAGATCGCAAGAGCCGCCGGCGTCGCCCTGCGGCTCGACGAGGTCATGAGCGAGGAGGACAAGGAGAAGTTCAGCCAGGTGCTCTGCGATTCTCTCTTCGAGGTGCTCGAGCGCGGCCCGCTTTCCCCCCAGGTCCAGGAGCTGCTCTTGACCCCGAGGCTGGAGTACGACGGACCGGTGCACGCGGTGATTTTCTCCGGCGGCGTCTCGGAATACGTTTACGGCTTCGAGAAGCGCAACCTTGGAGACCTGGGGCTGCATCTCGGGCGGCGGGTGAGACAGCGGGCGAACCGGCTCGGTGGCGGGCGGGTGCCGCTCAGGCCGGCCGAGGTGCGCATCCGCGCCACGGTGATCGGGGCTTCGCAGTACACCGTGCAGGTGAGCGGGAACACGATCTATCTCTCGGACCCGGACCTGCTCCCGCTCCGGAACCTGCAGGTGGTGACGCCGCAGTTCGAGCA
Organism: Candidatus Zixiibacteriota bacterium; assembly: GCA_035574315.1. Taxonomy (NCBI): domain Bacteria; kingdom Pseudomonadati; phylum Candidatus Zixiibacteriota; species Candidatus Zixiibacteriota bacterium. The sequence continues at coordinate 336,273 of DATLYW010000048.1, read as the reverse complement.
GACCGAAACGATCACGGCGAGCGAGATCGCCGCGGGCATCGAAAGGGCGTTGCAGCGCTTCGACATCCAGGACGGCGACCGGACGGTGGCCCTCGCGCTGCATTGGGAGCTGGGTCCCTCTTATCCGCTGATCCGCACGCTCGCCGAGGGACTGGTCGGCGCGATGAAGCCGCACGTCGAGAACGGCAACCCGCTGGTCCTCGTTTTCGACGCCGACATCGCCAAGCTCATGGGCAACATCATCGAGCGGGAGCTTCTGCCCGGCGCGGGCATCATCTCGATCGACGGCATCGATCTCAAGGACTTCGACTTCATCGATATCGGACAGGAGCTGCCCGACGCCAAGGCGGTGCCGGTGGTGATCAAGTCGCTGATCTTCCGCCATACCGAAATGGGGCGCGGCCACTCCCACCCGCACCATCATCATCACCATCACTGATCCGCGCGGCGAAGCCCGTCGAGCGGGCGAGAGCGTGGAGTCGGGCGTGGACGGACCGATTATTGACATTACCCCCGATTTCGCATAGTTGTGTTGGATATCCCTTAAATTACGAGCGCTTAAAGCCACTCTGGGAGCGGCGGAATTGCCATGGAAGAACCGAGCGGATTGCAGAACTTTTTGGCCATCGTAACCAAGCCCGACAACATACCGATCGTTGCGATGCTCATTCTCGTCATCTTCTTCACCTGGTTGGGCCTGCGCGAAGCGTTCAGGAACGACAAGCTCATCGAAGAAGGCAAGGAAGACGAGATTCTCAAGGAAATGTGGAAATAGCCGCGCTCAGAGGCTGGCTGGCTGCTCTCGCCCTCCTTGTGGCAACGGGAGCACCGCTTGCCGCCGGCCCCCAAGGCGCCGTCGAGAAGGAAGAGGCGTGGGCCCTGGGGCGAAAATATCTGGCTGAGGGGAGGGTGTCCGAGGCGAAAGCCGCCTTTCAGCGGCTGCTCGCCGGTTACCCCGACGAGCCCGACCTCCATTTTCTTCTGGCGCTGGCCGCGCTCAGGCTGCGAGATGCGTCGGAAGCGGAAAGAGCGCTCCGGCGGGCGCTCGCCGCCGACCGCGACCACGTTCAGGCGCGCACGCTTCTCGGCTGGATCGAGCTCGAGGTCCGGGGGAACGCCGATGGAGCCATCCGGGAGTACTCCAGGGTGATCGAGCTGCGGCCGGACGCACCCGACGCCTACGTCAATCTGGGGGCCGCGTACAAGAAGAAGGGCGAGCTGGGGCGGGCGCTGGCCAATTACAACGAAGCGTTGAAGCGACGTCCGGACGACGCCGCCGCGCTCGCCAACCGCGGCTGGGTTTTCATCGAGCAGGAGCGCTGGGCCGAAGCGCGAGCCGATTTCGACCGCGCGCTCGGGCTGAGACCGAAGGATCCGGGGGCGCTCCAGGGGCTCGCCCAGGTTCTCGAAAAGACCCGCGATTACGCCGGCGCCCAGGCGGTGCTGCAAAGCCTGATCTCGCAGTCGCCGAACTTCGTCTTCTGGCTGCAGTGGGGCAGGCTCGGGCTGATTCGCTTCTACTGGGTTCTCCTATTGATCGCGATCGGCTGGTATCTCGCCGGTCGGGTGCGGAAAGCGAGGGACGTTTCGCATGGCTGAGGCCGAGAAAAAACGCAAGGGCACGGCGCTTCTTGCGGTGATGGACGAGAACTGCTCGAGCTGCGCCGGCTCCCCCCTGTGCGAGGCACATTGTCCGGTGGACGGCTGCATCAACCTGCTCTACGAGGAGATGCCGGGCGGCGGGCTCAAGCCGTACCGGGTTTTCGTGGACAACGACAAGTGCATCGGCTGCCAGATGTGCTACAGCGACGATCTCACCAAGATCCACCAGCACAAGGAGACCGGCGAGATCTTCTACGAGTATGCCGGGAGGTTTTACGATGCCGAGCGCCGGCCCGTCGCCCCGGAGGCGGCCCCCAAGAAGTTCCAGCTGCAGTTGATCGGCACCGAGTCCGAGGATCGGCTGGACAAGAAGATCTGCCCCTGGGACGCGATCAAGATGTACGAGTACGAGGAAGGGCTCCAGCGCTCGCAGTATTTCTACGACAAGAGCAAAATCAGGCTGGTGAACGGAGTCTACGTGATCGACCGGGAGGAGAAGGAGCGGCTGGAGGAGAAGCAGGCCGAGCTTTACGAGTGAACGACCTACGGAAGACGGAGTCCTTATGAGTCAAAAAGTCGAGCTGACGGAAACCATCCTGCGCGATGCCCATCAGTCGCTGCTGGCGACGCGGATGCGCACCGAGGACATGCTGCCCATCGCGGAGAAGCTGGACGCCGTCGGGTACTGGTCGCTGGAGACCTGGGGCGGCGCCACCTTCGACGCCGCCCTGCGCTATCTGAAGGAGTGCCCCTGGGAGCGCCTGCGCAAGCTGCGGGCGGCGATGCCCAAGAGCCGCTTCCAGATGCTCGTGCGGGGCCAGAACGTTGTCGGCTACCGCAACTATCCCGACGACGTCGTCGAGGCGTTCATCCGCCGGGCGGCCGAGCTCGGCATCGACGTCTTCCGCGTCTTCGACGCGATGAACGACGTGCGCAACATGAAAACCGCGATCGAGGCCGCGCTCAAGACCGGAAAGACCGTCGAGGGGGCGATCTGCTACACGATCAGTCCGGTGCACTCCGTCGACTACTTCCTGCGCGTCGCCGAGAAGCTCGCGGAGCTCGGCGTGCAGATCATCTGCGTGAAGGACATGGCCGGCATGCTCGCGCCCTATGTGGCCTACGAGCTGGTGAAGAAGATCAAGTCGAGGATTCCTCTGCCCCTTCACCTCCATTCGCACTGCACGGCGGGGCTGGCGCCGATGAGCTACATCATGGCGGTCGAGGCGGGAGCCGACATCCTCGACACGGCGCTCTCGCCCCTTTCCAACGGGACCTCGCAGCCGGCGACCGAAGCGGTCGTCGCCGCGCTCGCGGGAACCCCGCACGACACGGGTCTCGATCTCGCGAGGCTCGCCGAGATCGCCGACTACTTCTACGGCGTGAGGCGGAAGTACGCTGAGTTCGAGAGCCAGGTCAACAACCAGGTCAAGACCGACATCCTGATCTCGCAGATTCCCGGAGGGATGCTTTCCAACCTGGTGGCGCAATTGAGGCAGCAGAAGGCCGAGGACCGTCTCGAAGCCGTGCTCGCCGAGATGCCCCACGTGCGCAAGGACCTGGGCTACCCGCCGCTGGTGACGCCCACGAGCCAGATCGTCGGCTCACAGGCGGCGCTCAACGTGATGACGGGAAAGCGCTACTCGGTGGTCGCCCAGGAAACCAAGAACTACGTGATGGGGCTTTACGGCGAGCCTCCCGGACCCATCAGCGAGGAGGTCAAACGCAAGGTCCTCGGCAAGAAACAGCCGATCACCTGCCGGCCGGCGGACCTGCTCAAGCCCGGCCTCGAGGCCGCGCGCGCCGAGATCGGCAGCCTTGCCCGGAGCGAGGAGGACGTGATCTCCTACGCGCTGTTTCCGGACATCGCCAAGGACTTCTTCCTGTGGCGCGAGGGGCGAAGCGGGGCGGACGCCCGGAGCGCTCAGGCGGGTTAGCCGGCGAGCGCGGCGCGGAATGGCCGCGACTTCAGATCACCTTGTTCAGCGGGTATTCGATGATTCCCACCGCGCCGTTCTGGATCAGGCGCGGAATCAGGTCGCGCACCACCTCTTCGGCGATCACGCTCTCGATCGAGAACCATTTGACACCCTTCAGGGCGGCCGTGGGGTATAGCGTGGCGATGGTCGGCGCGGTGATGCTCGGGATGAGCTGAACGACCTTCTCCAGGTCCGGCTCGGCGACGTTGAGCTTCAGCCCCACGCGGTTCTCGGCCGAAAGCGCGCCCTGCAGCAGCAGCCGGATCTGCTCGATCTTCTCCCGCTTCCACGGATCCTCCCACGAGCGCTTGTTGGCGATGAGCTGGGGGCAGGACTCCATCAGCTCCGCGACGATGCGCAGCCCGTGCGCCCGGATGGTGCTTCCGGTCTCGGTTACCTCGACGATCGCGTCGACGAGTCCTTCCGCCGCCTTGGCTTCGGTGGCGCCCCAGGAGAACTCCACATCGACCGGGATGTTCCTCTCGGCGAAATAGCGCTTGGTGAAGTTGACCATCTCGGTGGCGATCCGCCTGCCGCGCAGGTCCTCGATCGCCTTGACCGGGGAATCGTGCGGTACCGCCAGCACCCAGCGGGTCGGGCGGAAGCTCGTCTTGGAATAGACCATCTCGCAGACTACCCGGACGTCGGAGGCGTTTTCCATCGTCCAGTCGCGCCCGGTGATGCCGCAGTCCAGGGTGCCGGCCTCGACGTAGCGCGACATCTCCTGCGGCCGCGCCAGGCTGCAGCGCAGAGTGGGATCGTCGACCGAAGGAAAGTAGCTGCGATGGGTCGTGGAGATTTTCCATCCCGACTTCTTGAAAAGCTCGATGGTCATCTCCTCGAGGCTCCCTTTCGGGATCCCCAGCTTCAGCTCCTTCACTTCTTGTAGACCTCCTTGGGGTCGAACACCCGCCGGGCGGCGGTTTTCCAGCCGCCGTCGACCATTTTGCGGAAGAAACAACTCCGGTAGCCTTCGTGGCACGCGGCCCCGCCCACCTGCCGCACGCGCAGGAGCAGGGTGTCGTTGTCGCAATCGAGGTAGACGCCCATGACCTTCTGAAAATGGCCGGACTCTTCTCCTTTAAGCCACAGCGATTTGCGGGAGCGGCTGTAGTAGTGGGCCTTGCCGGTCTTTTTCGTTTTTTCCCATGCCTGCCTGTTCATGTAGGCGAACATGAGGACCTCGCGCGAGCGATAGTCCTGGACGATCACCGGCACCAGGCCGCCGCCCTTTTCGAAATCGATTTTCTGCATGACCGGCTCTTCCTCGGGGATGGATTCACGTAACATATATCCTGCGGGGGTTCAACTCGCGGATCGCGCACCTCGAGCGAAAATCGGTCCTGAGCCCGGCGTCCGGCGTCTTGCGTTCTCTACGACCGCCGAAGGCGATCTATTGCCATCCGATCGGGTCGTAGCCTTTTTCGCGCAGGCAGCGGTCGACGAAGTTCCTGTAGGCGGGGCTGGGCGAGCGCTTGCGAAACGCTTCGCGGACGAGAGCGCGCGTCGCCCCCGCCGCGCCGCCGCCGGCGGCACCGGCCGCCGCACCGGCGCCCGCCCTCCCCAATACCGCCCCTCCTGCCGCGCCGCCCGCCGCGCCCACTGCGGCTCCGGCGGCCGCCTCCGAGCCGGCGCGCTCCAGGGGCCCGCCGCCGCGCTCTCTCCCCAGGTATTCTTCCGCGCGACGCATGCAATCGTCGATCTCCGCCTCTGCGGCGGCGGTTCCGGCGCGCTTGAGCTGAGCGTCGGGATAGAGGACCGGCCGCTGGCCGGCGGCACAAGCGGAGAGCAGCAGGCCCATGGCACAGAGGCAAAACTTCGAGGTCAGCTTCACCGGGCTCATTCCAGCTCTCCATTTTATGCGGTGGACGCCCGCAGCGGAAGACCGCGCCAGACTTCTCCCGTTCGAGTTTGACACGAGAACCGCTTTTCTCGTAGTTTCAGGCGTTGCCGGAGTCCGTGCGCAGAGCGGATCGGAGGGAGCCGTCATGACCGGCGAAAAGTACATCGACGTCGGGGGGATCAGGACCCGTTATTTCGAGAAGGGTAGTGGTCCCGTCGTGGTTCTGTTTCACGGCGGCCATTTCGGATCGCACGACGCCGCCGACTGCGCCGAGGATTGGGGCTTGAATTTCGACGGTCTGGCGCGGTGGTTTCACGTCTTCGCCTTCGACAAGATCGGCCAGGGGTGGACGGACAATCCGAGACGCGACGAGGATTACACCATGGCAGCCGTGGTCGAGCACGCTTACGGCTTTCTCAAGGCCTTGGGCCTGAACGAGATCCATCCGGTCGGCCATTCACGCGGCGCCTACCTCGTCGCCCGCTTGACGATCGAGCACCCCGAGCTGTTCAGGACCTGTATCCTGGTCGACACCAACACCCTGGCTCCGGGCATTAGCAAGAACGAAACCGTGATGGCCAACCCGCCGCTGCCGCGCCTCAGCCGGGAAAGCCAGCGCTGGGTGCTGCAGCGCTATTCCTTTGCCTGCGAGCACATCACGGAGGAGTGGCTGGACGCCATGGTGCGAGTGGCGGCGCTGCCGAAGTACCGCGAGGCGGTCGCCAGAATGGAGGAGGCCGGGCTGCGGGTCACCCGTTTCCTGCCGCATCTCGCGCGGCAGAAAGACGAGACCCTCGGAATCATCCGCGACCGCGGCTTCGGCAGGCCGACGCTGCTCGCCTGGAGCTATCAGGACCCGACGGCGACCATCGATCAGGGCTATGCCCTGTTTGACCTGATCGCGCGCAGCACGCCCGATTCGCGTATGTACATCTTCAATCGCGCCGGCCATTTCTGCTATCGCGAGCACCCCGCGGAGTTCAACGAGATGCTGCGCTCGTTCGTTCAGCGAAACGCCTGAAGGCCGCGCTCCCGGAGACGGAAGGATCAAGCGAAGAGCCGGAGCACCGCAGCGGCACGGATTTTCGCGGCCGCGCGAACCTCCTCCATCGCGACGAGGTCGCAGTCGGTGTGCGCGAGGCTCAGGTCTCCGGGACCGAACATCACGGCCTCGATGCCCGGGAGATTGAGATTGCCGGCGTCGAGCGCGGCCGGCGAGTAACACAATCGCTCCTTTCCAGGTTGTGCCGTTCACGCTGTCCTTGTCCCAGCCGGCGGCAGATGTCCATTCGCGGAAACACGCCATTGCAATTCCTTAAACAAAGCGCCGGGCTCTGATATGGTGGCGCCGCATGCGCCGGGGCGTCGAAATCGCCGCTGCAGGCCTGGTCGCGCTCGCCGCCTTGGGGTGTTCCCTGGAAGAGCGCTTTATCTTCTTTCCCTACGCCGAGATCTCCGAAACGCCGTCCCGATACGGCGTCTCATTCGAGGACGTCTACTTCAGGACCGAGGATGGTCTTACGCTGAACGGCTGGTTTGCGCCCTACCCGCGCGCCTCCGTCACGCTGCTCTGGTTTCACGGCAACGCGGGCAACATCGGCCATCGCTCGGAGCAGCTCAAGCTCCTGCACGACCGGATCCGGACCCATATCTTCATTTTCGATTATCGCGGGTACGGAAGAAGCGAGGGAAGCCCCTCGGAAGAGGGCACCTACAGGGACGCCGCCGCGGCTCTCGGGCATCTGCGCTCGCGCATGGAGGTCGATCCCGAGCGGATCGTCTTTTTCGGGCAGTCGCTCGGGGCCGCCGTGGCGACGGAGCTCGCTGCGCGCGAATCGTGCATGGCGCTGATCCTGGAAGCTCCCTTCACGTCGATCCGCGACATGGCCGAGGCCGCGCTGCCGCTCCTCCCGATCGGCTCTCTGCTCCGCACCCGTTACGAAACCGTGCGCCGCATCCGGGAGGTCCGCGCGCCGGTTCTGGTCCTGCACGGGGAGCTCGACGAGGTCGTGCCGTTCGCGCAGGGGCGAAGGGTGTTCGAAGCCGCGCCCGAGCCCAAGACCTTCCACGCCATCCGGGGCTCGCGGCACAACGACGCCTACGTCACCGGAGGCGAGGCATACTTGGCGTCGCTGAAAGACTTTATCGACAGGGCCGAAGCGCGTACCGGCGGAACTCGGAAGAAGTGAGGCTCAGGCTTTGACCCGCTCCACGTACTTGCGGGTCTGCACGTCCACCCGCACCGTGTCCCCGGTCTTGATGAACTGCGGCACGAGGATCTCGATGCCGTTTTCCAGCACGGCGGGCTTGTAGGTCGCCTCGGATTCGTGCACGCCCGGGCCGGTGGAGGCAACCTTGAGATCGACGGTGGCGGGGAAGAGCACGTCGACGGGACGCCCTTCGAGCAGCTCCATGTCGATCCTCATGTTGGGCTGGAGGAAAGCGAGACGGTCGCCGAGCATCCGCTTCGGCACTTCGAGCTGCTCGTAGCTTTCGACGTCCATGAAATAGCAGCGCTCCGTATCCTCGTAGAGGTACTCGGCGGTCAGGCGCTCGAGGACGACGTCCTCGAGCTTTTCGGTGGGGCGCAGCCGCCGCTCGGTGACGTTGCCGGTCCGGAGATTCCGGAGCGTGAGGTGAACGGTCGCCCCCGCCTGGCCGCCGCCCTTGTGAAGTCGGGCGGCTTCGACCTTGTAGAGGTCCCGATCGAGCTGTATTACCAGACCGCTGCGCACGTCCGATGCCACGATCATGGCGCTCACCTCGAAGCGGACCAATCCTACGGCATCGCCGGACCGGATTCAACGCGGGGGCAAGGCCGGGCGACTGCTCTCCGAGGTCGGCCACGGGATTCGAGGGCGATTTCATCATCGGTGGTCATACCGCTGCGGGGGCGAAGGCGAAGGAGAGCACGGGAATCCGGGATATCGAGCCGCAGCGCGCCCTGGCCGAGGAGAAAAAGCCGAAACGATACGTCTGCGCGAGCCTGGCGCGGCGCCGGCGAACCCTGGAATCCATTACGATCCTTCCGTACCGCGAATTCCTTGACGAACTCTGGGCCGGCCAATACCGCTAAGGGAGGCTCTTGACCGGTGCGGAGGATCGTTGATCGCGGCCGTGGCCCGGGAGCTCCATCCCGATTCCTTCCCCGGTTCCTCATAGTCCGCGCTCGAGCAGAGCCGGCGATCGGTTGGCGACTAGCGTTTCTTTCGCTCCCGGAGCACCGGGATTTCGGCCAGCTTGTCCGCGGGGAGGTGGCTCCAGTAGATGCCTCGGGGGCGGGGAAGAGGCGTTTCTATCTCGATGATCTTTTCCGGGGCGACGATGACGTCGATCGGGATGTCGTGCGCGGTCATCGGGATCTCTTCGTCGAGGATCTGCAGGGGGTGGACGGTGGTGACGATGACGGTGCTCCTGTCTATCTTACGCTCCTCGGTGAGGAGAGCGAACTCGAGATCGGAGAATCCGCCCCCCTTGCCCACGCGCGCGCCTTTGCGGTTGACCGCGACCGAGCCGCAGACCACGAGGTCGATCCTTTTCACCTCGGCCAGCGTGACGGGCCGGCCGTGCTGCGCCGCGCCGGCGATCGACGAGGCGGCGAACGGCGTGCATTCGAGCCTCGCGGGGTCGAGCTCGATGAACGGCCGGTCGCTCTGCAGGCGCGGCACCGCCATGTAGACGGTCTTTCCCTCGGTGAGCGCCCGCTGGCGCACCGGGCGCTGCGGGGAGTCGGGATTGACTTTCAGGACCCTGGCGGCCTTCCAATAAGGGGTTTCCGCCAGGAGCCTGGCGCACGCTTCGGCGCCGATGAAATTGGGGATTCGTCCCTCGGCGCCGGGAAAGCGCGCAACCTTCTTTTCCACCAGGCGACCCCACACATCGCGCCGGATCTCGTCCTTTGACCTCATGTCCTCACGTTATCAGGGAATTCGCGGGCGTGTACACATCCGCTTCGCGGCACTCCGATCGTCAAAAGCTCCAGGGCTCGACGTATAAACCACGAACCCGAAACCACGAACCGGAAACCGGAAACGAAAGCGCTGGTTTGACTGAGGTCGAACGGGGGTTATAAGATCAGCCAGCGTGTCGGAATACATCGTCGTCTACGTCACCGCGGGATCGGCGGAAGAAGGGGAACGGCTGGCCCGCGCGCTCGTCGAGGAGCGGCTCGCGGCCTGCGTCAATCGGGTCGCGCCGGTTCGCTCGGTTTACCGCTGGGAGGGAAAAATCGAGCAGAGCGAGGAGGAGCTGCTGATCGTCAAGAGCCGCAGGGACCTCTTTCCCGTCCTGGAAAAACGGGTCCGGGAGCTCCACGGTTACGAGGTTCCAGAGGTGATCGCGCTTCCCGTGGTAAGCGGGAGCGAGCCCTATCTGCGCTGGCTGAGCGGTGAGCTCACGGCTCCCGGCCCGGGACGGGGCGGGCTGCGCACCGTGCGCGAGGTTTCCGCCGGCGGAATCGTCTTTCGGCGCCGCGGCGGCGCATACGAGACCGTCCTGATTCGCGTGCGCCATCGCTGGACCCTGCCGAAGGGCCACGTGGAGGAGGGGGAAAGCACGGAGCAGGCGGCGCTGCGCGAGGTGCGGGAGGAGACCGGCCTGGAAGGCGCCGTGGTTCAAAAGCTCGGCGACATCCGCTATAGCTATCGCGACAAGAGCAAAGAGGGGGAAGCGATCCGCATCTACAAGCGGGTCTTCTTCTATCTGCTGCGCTACGTCAAAGGCGATGTGCGGGACCACGATCACGAGGTCGAGGAAGCCCGCTGGTTCCCCATGGAGCAGGCGATCAGGCGGCTGAAGTTCGCCACGGAACGCAAAATGGTCCATCGGGCGCTCAGCGTTCTGGAAGCCGAGGACGGCGGACCGGAAGCCTCTGCGCAACGGCGGGCGCAGAGCGACCGGTAGAAGACAAAAAGAGGAGCGGGCGGCGGCGATCATGGCGGTGGAAGAGCCTTCGGTCGGATTCCGGTTCTCGACACCCTACGAGATCGCCGCGGTGCGCCCGCTGCGCCAGACCACGCCCGCCGAGCGCGCCGCGGCGCTGGCCGCCGCGCGTTACAATACGGAGCTGCTCCCGCAGGAGTTGATTTACGTCGATCTTTCCACCGACAGTGGAGTGAGCGCGCTCAACACAGCCCAGCTTGCCGCGCTCGCGGCGGCCCCGGTGGCCGAGCCCGGGATGGGCCTTGCGCCAGAGGCGAGCCGCGCCTACAGGGATCTGGCCTCGGAATTCCAGCGGATCTTCGGCTTCCCCTACGTGGTGCCGGTGACCCAGGGCCGCGCGGCGGAGCGCATCTGGATCAGGCTGCATGTCAAACCGGGCTCGGTGGTGGCGGGAAACATGCTCTTTCCTTCCACCCGGACCCACATCGAGATGAGCGGCGGCAAGGTCGCCGACGTGATCGTCGACGCCGCGCACGATCTCGGCTCGGAGGAGCCGTTCAAGGGAAATCTCGACATCGACAAGCTGCGCGCGCTTTTCAGCGAAGGGCGGGACAAGGTAAGCTGCATCTACGTCGAGGTGGCCGTGAACGCCTGCGGCGGTCATCCGGTCTCCGTGGAAAACCTGCGCGCCGTCCGGGCCGTCGCGACGGCAAACGGCGTGCCGCTTTTTCTCGACGCCTGTCGCCTCCTGGAGAACAGCTACCTGGTGAAACAGCGGGAGCCGGGGTATTCCCACCGCCCGGTCCGGGAGATCGTCGCCGAGATCTGCGGTCTTGCCGACGGCCTGACGATGAGCGCTCTCAAGGATCTCGCGGCTCCGGCGGGCGGATTCATCGCGACCCGGGACCCGGCGAGCTATCAAAAAGCCTGGATGCAGGCGTTTCTCGACGGCGCGCAGCTCGGCAGCAGCGCCATGGAGGTCGTCGCCGCCGGGCTCCGGGAGCTGTTCGCGACCGACGCCTACGTCGCCGGGCGTGTCGAGCAGGTGCAGTATCTCTGGCGGCGCCTCGGCGGCGGCGTTCCGCTGGTGCGTCCGCCTTCGGGCCACGCCGTCTATATCGACGTGCGGAGCTTTCTCCCGCACGTCGCGCCGGAAAACCACCCGGCGGAAGCCCTCGCGGCTTTCATCTACGGCGTTTCCGGAGTTCGCCTCTGCAAGGGACCGCCGCCGGCGCCGAGCCAGAGCGCTCGCGGCACGGAGCTTCTGCGGCTGGCGGTGCCGGCGCGGAAGTATCTGCGAGGACACCTGGACGATGTCGCCGAGGCGGTGTTTTACGCTTATTCGCGCCGCGCGGAGATCAAGGGGCTGAAACGCGTCGAGGAGCCGGGAAGGTCGAAGCACCAGCCGGCTTATTTTACGCCGCTTTGAACGAATCGATCAGCGCGCTGCAACCGACGACGGACCGCCATCTCGGGGCGGTCTTCTTCCGCCGCGTCCGGCAACTCGGGGAGCGGACGTTCATCAAGCTCGAACGAAACGGTCGCTTCGAGGATGTCTCGTGGCGCCGTTGCGGCGCCCTCGTGGAGAGCCTGATCTTTTCGCTGCGTGCCCTCGGCCTGGCTCCGGGAGACGCGGTCGCCATCATCGGCGACAACAGCCTCGAATGGCTCTGCGCGGACCTGGCGACCCTGGCCTCGGGCCTGCCCAACGTGGTCCTCTCCCCGAGCCTTTCGGACGCGATGCTTCTCAGGGTGCTCGATCACGCCGAGTGCCGGGCCGCTTTCGCGCAGGACGCCTGTACAGGTCGGCTGGTCGGTCTCAAGAAGCGGCTGGCTCGGCTCGCCCACGTCATCGCGATGGGTCGAGAAGGCGAGTCGGTTCCGGGTACGATCCCCTTCGCGCGGCTGGCGGCGGCGGGGGGCGGCGGACGGGATGCGCTCGACGCGGTCCTGGGCTCGGTCCGGCCGGGCGATCTTGCGACGATCATGTACACCTCCGGCTCGACCGGCGCGCCCAAGGGCGTGATGAAAACCCAGGACAATCTCCTCTCGAACATCACCAACGGCGGGGAGCTCGTGCCGAGCAGGGCAGAGGAACTGTTCCTCATCGTCCTCAGCCTGAACCATTTATTCGGGCGCTTCGGCTTCCACAAGAGCGCGGTCACCGGGAGAACTACGGCGCTGGTGGAGGCGACCGAGCGACAGGTGGATCTCGACGTGGTTCAGTCGCTCGCGCCGACGGCCCTGGCCGTGGTGCCTCGGGTGATGGCGCGCCTCTGGGAGCAGATGCTGGAACGGGAGGGTCTGGGCGGTCTCTGGGAGAAGCTCGAATCCCTCGACCGCGAGCGAGCCGACGGGAGCGCGTCCTCGGAGCGGCCGTTCGAAGACCTCAAGGCGGCGCTCGGGCCGGCGGTCAGGCGCGCTCTCGGGGGGCGGATCAAGTACATCTCCTACGGCGGCGCGGCGATGCCGCCGCGCATCATGCGCTTTTTCGAGCTGGCGGGCGTCCCCCTGATCGGCTCTTACGGCTCGACCGAATGCGGCGGCGTCACGCTTTGCGGGATCGGCGAGAATCGTCCGGGGAATCTCGGCCGGCCGTTTCCCAACGTCGAGTTGCGGATCGCCGGCGACGGCGAGATTCTCGTCCGCGGGCCCACGGTGACGCCGGGTTACTGGCGCGACCCGGAAGCCACGCGCGAGGCGCTCGACCCCGACGGCTGGTTTCACACCGGCGATCTCGGCGTGCTGCAAGCCGACGGCTCGCTGCGGGTGGTGGGGCGCAAGAAGGACATCTTCAACTGCTCGGACGGCACGAATATCTATCCCGGCGCCATCGAGGCGTTGCTCGAAAACGATCCCTTCATCCGCCAGGCGGTTCTGGTGGGGGACGGGCGGCCGTTCATCGGCGCGCTCCTGGTGCCGGAGCGGGCGAGGATCGCGGCAGCATGCGGCCGTGATCCGGCGAGCCTGTCGCGGCGCGACGTCGAGGCGGCGCTTCGCGAGCGGATCGAGGCGATCAACTCCGGGCTGGAACACTACGAGCGGATCCGCGGCTTTTGCGTGCTCGACGCCGACTTTCCGCCCGACGCGCGCAGCGTGAGCGCTTTTCAAAAGGTCACGGTGCGCCGTGCGGCGGTCGAAGAGCTTTATCGGAACGAGATCGCCGAGATCTATTCGGCGAGGCCGGAAGGAGAAGGCAAATGAGTGCGGTTGCGTTGATCAGCGGCGGCGCCAACGGCATCGGCCGGGCGGTCGCGGCGCGCCTGGCGCGAGCGGGCATGGCGGTGATGATCGCCGATTGCGATCGAGCGGCGGCGGAGCAGACGCGCGGCGAGATCGAAGAGGCGGGCGGCACCGCGGAGGCGATCGAGGTGGACGTGTCGGCCGCGCCATCGGTCCGCGCGGCGGTGAGCGAAACCGAGCGGCGCTGGGGCCGGATCGACGTGCTCGCCAACGTCGCCGGCGGCAGCTTCTACAACAAGCGCGTGGAAGAGCTCACCTGGTCGGAGTGGAAAAGGGTGATCGATGTCAATCTCAAGGGAACGTTTCTCATGAGCCGTGAGGTCGTGCCGATCATGCGACGGCAAAAGAGCGGGCGCATCCTCAACACCGCCTCCAACTACGGCTTTACCGGATCGGCGCTCCGTGTGCCTTATTCCGCGGCGAAGGCCGGCGTTGTGGCCTTCACGAAGAGCCTGGCGCTCGAACTCGCGGCGGACGGCATCCGGGTCAACGCCGTGGCGCCGGGGCCGACGGATACTCCGCGGGTGCTGGAGAAGGAGACGCCCGAGGCGCGCCGGCGGCGGTGGGAAGGGATGATTCCGCTGGGCCGCACGGGGCGACCGGAGGATATCGCCGAAGTGTTTTATTTTCTCACCACGGCGGAAAGCGAGTGGATCACCGGCCAGACGCTGCACGTCAACGGGGGGCTGATATGAGACAGCGAGGAAAAGTCGCCGTGATCACCGGGGCGGCGCAGGGGATCGGCCGGGCCATCGCGCTCGGCTTCGGCCGTGAAGGGGCGAAGGTCGTCGTCGCCGATCTTCAGGCGGAAAAGGCGCGCAACGTCGCCGAGGAGCTGCGCCGAGGCGGCGGGGAAAGCCACGCGGTCGAAGTCGATGTCGCACGCGAGGCATCGGTGGAAGCGCTGGCAAGAGAAGTTCTCGGCCGCTTCGGACGGGTCGATGTCCTGGTCAACGACGCCGGTGTCTATCCCCGCGGCGCGGCGGCCGGGCTCAGCGAAGCGGACTGGGACCGCACGCTCGACGTCAACCTGGGAGGGAATTTCCTCTGCTGCCGGGCCTTTCTTCCCGCGATGCGCGCGCAGAAAAGCGGCCGCATCATCAGCGTCGCTTCCGGGATCGCGCACTACGGGGCGAGGGAGGGCGCGGCGTACGCGGCGTCGAAGGCCGGGATCATCGGTTTCGTGAAGGCGCTGGCGCGAGAGGTCGGCGGCGACGGAATCACCGTCAACGCGATCTGTCCGGGCGCCGCCAACACCGCGATGCCCCGCGGCCACCGGCCGGAGGCGGAGCTGCTCGAGCGGTTGCGCTCGAATCCGCTCGGCCACGTGCTCGAGCCCGACGATTTCGTGGGAACCGTGCTTTTTCTCGCGAGCGACGCGGCCTCTTACGTTACCGGGCAGGCGATCAACGTGAACTGCGGAAGCTACATGTCCTAGAGACGTTCAAACCGTTCAGCCGCTCCGCGGCAGTTCCAACGGTTCGATAGAGGATGACCGCGGATCGGAGACCGGGAACTGGAGGCTGATTATTGACCGGGCTCCGGCGGGAACAGCCTCTTTCCGGTTCCCTCCTCCTGGAGAACGATCGCTTTGGTGGGGCAGAGCTTCGCCGCCAGAAGGATTCTCGCGTCGCTTTCGGCGGCGGGGTCGACGACCTCGGCGATCATTTTCGCGTCGAGCTTGAAGACCCTGGGCAGCGCCTGAACGCATTTCGCATAGCCTTCGCATTTGCTTCGGTCGACGGTGATTTTCATCGCGCCTCCTGCAGGGTCAATGGGCGGGGGCCGGCGCCCCCGGGCGGAGAACCTCTCCCGGCAGATCGCCCGTCGGCTCTCCGTGTTCGATCACGAGCCGTCCGTTCACGACCGTGTGATGCACTCCCAGAGCGCGCTGGATCATCCGGGTTTCGCCGCCGGGCAGGTCCTGCGCGTATTCCGGCTCCAGCGTATCGATCGTCGCCGGGTCGAAGACCACGAGGTCCGCCGCCAGCCCCGGCCGCAGCAGCCCCCGGTCGTGCAGGCCGAAGAGCGATGCGACCTTGAACGTGAGCTTCGAGACCGCTTCCTCCAGGCTCATGATGCCGCGGTCTCGAACCCAGCGCCCGAGAAACGCCGTACAGTACCCGAAGCGGGCGTCATAGCCCATGTGGGCGCCGGCATCCGACTGGCCGACCACGACGGCGGGATGCTGGAGAATGCGGCAGACCGCTTCCGGGTCGCCCTGGGTGGTGATGTGGGCGAAGCGCGTCTCGAGGTCCTCTTCCAGCGCGAGATCGAGGAAGGCATCGAGGCCGCTCTTTGCCCGGCTTCGCGCCAGCTCGGCGACGGACTTGCGTTCCCAATGCTTGTTCTTCGGGAGCTTGACCCGATCGACGAAGACCACGTCCCAGCGTCGCGGGAAGACCGACGGCGAGGGGTCGTCGATCGCCTCGCTCTGGAGCCTCCTGCGCACTTCGGGATCGGCGAACGCCTTGCGCCGTTCCTCCAGGGAACTGAACATGATCGCGCGCCACGTGGGAAACTCGTCGAAGCACTGCGCATCGCGCAGCGTATAACGGTTCTCGAAGGGCTTGGCCTGCGTCATGGCGTAGATCGGGAGCCCTTCTTCCGCTAGGACCCGCTCCGTGCGCTCGAGCATTTCCCGCCAGTGGTCAGGCCGGCTCCAGCTGTGGCTGATGCTCTGCCACACGACGGGGCGGCCCGTACGGCGCGCGAGCTCCGCCGCGTACCGGATGCGGCCCCGGGAATCGGCTCCCCCGCCGCTCAGCTGCACCACGCCCGTGTTCAGCTCGGCAAGCACGTCGAGGAGGGCGCCCAGCTCGGCGTCGTCGGCGACCCGGCTGGCGACCGGCAGGCCGTCCTCGCGCATGTGGCGGGGGTTCTGGTTGGTGGAGAAGCCGGCGGCGCCCGCCGCCATCGCCCGGCGCACGAGCGCCTGCATCTCGGCGATCTCGTCCCCGGTCGCCTTTCGCTCCACCGCGGCTTCCCCCATGACGCAGTGGCGGACGGCGATGTGCCCGACGAGCGCCGCGACATTGACCCCGAGCCTGGCGCCGACGGCGTCGAGGTATTCGGCGGTCGAAGTCCATCTCCAGGGGACGCCCAGTTCGAGCACCCGGCGGCTGATCGCCTCGACCCGTACGAAGCTCTTGATCAGGGCTTCACGGTCGGTGGCTCTGGCGGGCGCGAGGCTCAATCCACAGTTTCCGATCACAACCGAGGTCACGCCGTGAAAGCAGGAGGACGTAGCGAGCGGATCCCAGAACAGCTGCGCGTCGAGATGCGTGTGGGGGTCGATGAAGCCGGGCGCAACGGCCAGGCCGTCGAGCTCCAGCGTGCGGCGCGCGCCGCCCGTGATCCGGCCGATCTCGACGATCCTGCCGGCGGCGACGGCGAGGTCCGCCCGGTAACTCGGCAGCCCCGACCCGTCATAGATTCGCCCGTTCTTCAGCACGAGGTCGTGCATGGCGTTCTCCTTCGAGCCCGCGGAGGGGTCGTTCTCGGCTTCTCTGGCTGAACCCCTTGTAGGAAAAAGGAGCGCTCCGTGTCAAGCGAGAACCGACGTGGGTTTGACAGCCTTGCAAAGCCGCTGTAGATTGCCGCTTCAAAAGCGGCGACGACGTATCTTCGTCGCGCGGCCGTTTTGCTTGCCGGAGCAGCGCCATGATCAGGCCGATAGGTATCTGCGCGACTCACATGGAGTGCCGCAGCTTGAAAGAGTCCGTTCCCGTGCTCACCGATCTGCTGGCGTTCGAGAAGATCGCCGAGGACCCGGGTGAGGCGACGCTCAAGCACCCGAACACCGACTGGCTGCTCGTGGTACACGAAGCGGGCGACGACGCGCCGGCGAAACCAATGCACAACCACTGGGGGGTGCGTGTCGCGCACAACGAGGAAGTGGACGCGGCTTACGAACACCTCAACGCCAACAAGCAGAAATACGGCCTCAAGCAGGTGGGCAAGCCGCTCTACAACCACGGCTCCTACTCGCTCTATTTCGTCGAGCCCGGGACCAACGGCTGGGAGATCGAGTGTTACGAGTCCGCGATGCGCCGGCCCTCCCTGCTGGACCGGGTCGGAGGCGTGCGCGCGCCGCACTGGAGCGAGCCCCTTCCCGCCGAACGCTTCCCGGGACGCGGCTATGTTCCCCAGGGCTTCACGCACGGCACGCTCGCCTGCCGCAGCATCGAGACCGCGCGAGCCTTCTACCGCGACGTGATGGGTCTCGAGGTGCACCAGGCGAACGACCACGTGGTCTACCTCAAGCATCCGGCCACCCGCTGCTACGTGGTCTGCGCCGAGCGACCGGAATGGCAGGCCTTTTCGCCGAACTTTCGCTTCACCGTGGCCGTCGAATCCCTTGAGGCGCTCGAGGAAGCCCATCGCCGGCTGGAGGAAGCCGGAAGCAGAACGGGGTTGACCGAGCTGGGCGCCATCGAGCGCAAGGGCGCGGCGACAGCGTTCCTGCTCCGCGACCCCGATCGAAACTGGTGGGAGGTCAGCGCGGGGAACTGATGCGGCCGGTCGAGAAACCGTTGGCGCACATGGGCCTGCGGGATCTTCGCGCCGTCGCTCGGGCGAGGATGCCCGCCGAGGCCTGGCGTCACTTCGACGGCGCGGCGGAGAGCCGCGCGACTTTTCATCGAAATCCGCGCGCGTTCGCGCGTTATCTTTTCCGCCAGCGGATCTTCCACGACGTGACCGATCCCGATCTGTCGATCGAGCTGTTCGGAGTCCGGCTTTCCATGCCGGCCGCCGTCGCGCCGGTGGGAAGCTTCAGCCTGATCGCCGAGGACGCCGAGCGCCACGTGGCCGAGGGAGCCGAACGTGCGGGAGCGATGGTCTTCTGCAGCGCGGCGGCCAAGTTCGGCCCGGCGGAGTGGCGCGCCGCCTCCAAGGCACCGCTGGTTTTCATGGCGTACATGAACCGGGGCCGTGACGAGATGGGAAGGTCGGCGAAGCTCGCCGAGGATCTCGGGTTTTCGGCCGTCGGCATCACCATGGACACGGTGCGCCCGGTCAAGATCGGCGATGAGGTGCCGCTTTCCACGAAGGACGGCAAGCCGCGTCGGGGCCATCCGGCCACGCCGAAGGACATCGAATGGATGAAACGCCAGGTCTCGCTGCCCGTGGTGATCAAGGGGATCATGGGAGCGGAAGACGCGCGCATCGCGGTCGAGGCGGGCGCGGACGCGGTGGTGGTCTCGAACCACGGCGGCCGCATCCTGGACTACAATCGCTCCGCGCTGGAGGCGCTCCCGGAGGTCGCGTCGGCGGTGGGGGCGAGGGTGCCGGTGCTGTTCGACAGCGGCATTCGAAGCGGCGGAGACATCGTCAAGGCGGTCGCCCTCGGGGCTCGCGCCGCCCTGGTGGGCCGCCCGGTGGCCTGGGGCGTCGGCGCGTACGGGGCGGCCGGCGTGGAAAGGGTCTTCAGCGTTCTCGAGGAAGAGATGAAGCGCGTGCTTTGCATGACCGGCACGCCGAGCATCCGGGCGGTGAGGCCCGAGATCCTGATCCGCGACGACCCGGGAGCGCTGCCGTGAGCTGGGTCTTCTGGGGACTGATCTTCCTCGTGGTCGGTTGGGTGATCTGGACCTACAACGGCCTGGTCGCCCTGCAACATCAGATCCAGAACGCCTGGAAGCAGCTCGAGGTTCAGCTCAAGCGCCGCTACGACCTGATCCCCAATCTGGTCGAGAGCGTCAAGGGATACATGAGTTTCGAGCAGGAGACCCTGGAAAAGGTCATCGAGGCGAGGAGCCGGGCGATGGCCTCGACCGGAGTCAAGGAGACCGCGCAGGCGCAGTCCGATCTGACGCAGTCGCTGGGAAGGATCTTCGCATTGATGGAGAGCTATCCCGAGCTGAAGTCGAACGAGAACGTGCTCCGCCTGCAGGAAGAGCTGACCACCACGGAGAACCGGCTCGCTTTCGCGCGCCAGTACTACAACGATCTGGTGATGCGCTTCAATCTCAAACAGGAAGTGTTCCCCTCGAACGTGGTGGCGAGCTTCTTCCGGTTCCGCCCGAGCGAGTTCTTCAACGTGCCCGACGACGAAAAGGTGGTGCCGCGCGTCAATCTCACCCTGCCGACTTGAGCGGACCATCCTCTGGACATCGGGCCACAAGATTTCCTCCAGGTTCAAGCCCGCAACCGCCGCGGCAGCGTGCTCCTCGTGGCGGCGTTTCTCGCGTTTTTCGCTCTTTGCGGTCTCGCAATCGATTTCGTCTACTTCGGCGCCTTTACGAGCGGGGGGCCGCCGTTCCCCGTGGCGGCGCCGGCCGCTCTGGTCGGCTCGGGGCTGATCGCGGCGGGGGCGTATCGCTTCGGCGACCGGCTGCTCCTCCGCTCGCTCGGGGCGGAGCCGTTGGATCCTGTGGTTCCCGAGCATCGCGAGCTTCGTAACGTGGTGACGGAAATGGCGCTCGCCTCCGGCTGCCCGATGCCCGGAATCTGGGTGATCTACGATCCGGCACCGAACGCCTTCGCCACGGGACGGGACGAGCGGTCCGCGGCGGTTTGCGCTACCACCGGCCTGCTGGCGCTGCTCAACCGCGAGGAGACTCAGGGCGTGGTCGCCCACGAGATGGCGCACATCAAGAACAACGACACGCTGCTCATGATGCTGGTCGCGGTGCTTCTGGGAGCCGTAGCGCTGCTTTCGGACTGGGCCCAGCGAACCGCCGGAGCGCTGCCGCGGCGCCGCGGCGCCCGGATAAAGCTCGTCTTCGCTCTTCCTGCGCTTCTGTTGATCGCCATCTCGCCGCTGGTCTCGCGGCTGCTCGCGATGGCGGTCTCGCGGCGGCGGGAGTACCTCGCGGACGCCTGTGCGGCCGAATTCACGCGCAACCCGCTGGGCCTGGCGAAGGCGCTCGAAAAAATTCGCGACGCGGGGCTGCCGTTTCACCGCGCGCCGCGCGGAACCGCCCATCTGTTTTTCGTCGATCCGCTGCGGCGGCGGATGGGCGAGCGCGAAGGCCGGCTGGCCGACTGGCTCGCCACCCATCCGCCGATCGAGCACCGCATCGAGCTGCTTTACCGGATGGCGGGGATCCCGCGGGCTTCCCAGGCGCGGCCGGTCGACGGTGTTCGCGAAAGCGCGAAATGATCCGTTGTCCTGAGTGCGACGCTGCGATGAACCCGGTGACCGCCCGTGCCAATCCCGGCTCGCTCATCGAGCTCGATCAATGTCCGAGTTGCGGCGGGATCTGGTGCGATCGCTGGGAGCTTTTTCCCGTTCAGCCGGGAGAGGCCGAGCGCTTGGAAACGCTCGACCACGAGCTCTTGCGCAGCCGGAGGCCCGCCCGCAGGGAGAATCTCTACTGCCCGCGATGCACGGCGCCGCTCGCATCTCCGGCGGACCCGCTTCTCGGACCGGATCTCCGGCTCCGGCGCTGCCTGAGATGCGACGGCATCTGGCTCAAGCGCGGCCAGCTCTCCAGATACAAGCGCTGGCAGGAGAAGATCCGGGAGAAGAAGCTTCCGAGGGACGTAGATTTAAAGAGGCTCGGCCGGCTCGCGGACGATCCGAACGCGTGGGTCGTCACCGGTACGGGTGGAATGTTCGCCTACCCGCGCGGGCGGGAAACCGAGGTCGCCATGTCGGGCTTGTTGCGGGAGGTCCTGGAGGCACTGGTCCGGCTGATCTTTCAGTGAGCGACGAACGCTTCTCGTTCGAGCCGCCGCTTCGCGCGGCGTCGAATCAAGAGCGTCAACGGTTCAGGTGAAAGAACCAGGAACCGGAAACACGGATTTCATCCGGTCAGAGCGATCACGTCGATTTCGACCAGCGCGCCGCGCGGCAATTCCGCGACCGCGACAGTGGAACGGGCCGGGACGGCGTTTCCGAGATATTCCTGGTAAACCTGGTTCATCGCCGCAAAGTCGCTCATCCGCCTGAGGTACACGGTCGTCTTGACAACCCGGTCGAGCGACGAGCCGGCTGCCTCGAGAACCGCCTTGAGGTTTTCCATGACCTGGCGGGTCTGGACGGTGACGTCTCCATCGACCAGGGCCCCCGTGTCCGGCTTCAGGGCGATCTGACCGGCCGTGAAAATGAAGCCGTTGGCTTTGATTCCCTGGCTGTAAGGGCCGATGGCAGGGGGCGCCTTATCGGTTCGAATCGGTTCGCGGTTCATAGCGCTTGCGCTCCGGTGCCGATCGTATCTCAGCGGGGCTCCGCCGGCAAACGTTTTTCCTTCTCTTGAAGCCGGAGGGACATCCGGCCTATGATGATGTGGAGGGAATCAAAGCCCGCGATGAAGCTCATTACCGCTCATCGTATCCTCATCGCCAGCGCCGCCGTCTTCTTCTTGTTTTTCTCCGCCTGGGAGCTGGCGCGGTACTTCAACCGGGGCGAGGGCTGGGCGGCGGGTCGAAGCCTCCTTTACCTCGTGATCGCGGTCGGATTTTCCATCTATTTCAAGTCGCTCAAGCGCTGGTACCGCTAGCGGGTCGCCAATCCATGGAGCCGTCGTCGTTCCTCGTCGAGGTGACCGAAGAAGAGGTGCGGCGCGAGCGGCGCCGGGCCCGGGAGCTTCGCGCCAGCCAGTGGTGGAAACGCAAGCGGGCCCGCGGCGTCTGCTACCATTGCGGCAAGAAGTTTCCGCCGAGGGAGTTGACCATGGACCACCTGGTGCCGATCATCCGCGGGGGAAAATCGACCAAGGGCAACGTGGTTCCGAGCTGCAGGCGCTGTAACGCGGCGCGGAAATACCGCCTGCCGTTCGAGGAGCCTGGGGTCTGAACGGCTTGCCGGCCGGAGAACGATCGATTACGATCGCGGGGAGGGCCCGATGGCGGCCGAGATATTCCTGGTTCGAACGATGTCCGATACGGTGGAGACCGATATCCAGCGGGTCTTCACCATCGCCAACGAGATCCTGCCGCGCTACGGCATGTCCCGGCTCACGTTCGAGCAGTTGAGGAAAATCGCCGACGGCCCTTTCGACCTCTTCCTGATCCCGCACATCTTCGCCAGGGAGTACCGCAGGGACCCCGATGTGCGCTTCAACGAGCGCAAAAGGCTCGAAATCAGGACGCACGCGCTCGAGATCGCGCGCCGGCACCGCTTCGACGTCGAGCCCCCGCCGCTGGTTCCCGGCATCGAGCGCTCCCTCGAGCAGACCAGAGCCGCCGGCCTGCGCAACGTCCTGCTCACCACCGGCGGGCGCCGCTTCAAGCACGAGGCGATGGAAAAACACGGGATCGGCGCCTTCTTCGAGGAAATCGTCGATCGCGACCAGACCTACTATGCCAAGGAGCAAGGCCTGTACTATCTGTTCCGCAAGCACCGGCTTCCCAAGCTGCGGATCCTCCTGCTCACCGGGACCGCCAGCTACGTTCGGGCGGGCGCCAACGCCGACGGCTGCAAGGTCGGCGACAGCGAGCTGGAGGTGCGGACGATCGCCCTCGCCAACGAGTTCTCCTACAACGACCCGGAGACGCTGGCGGCGGCGAAGCCGGACCTGCTGATCCACGGCTTCGAGGAGCTCCTTTCCGGGCTGAAGGAACGGCAATGGCTCGGCTGACGGCCCGAAACCCGCACCGTCCCTCCCCGGCTGCTTCGATTCGCCCCCGGGGGGGCGTCATGAGGCTCTACAGGCTGATGCTGGCGGGGTTGCTGAGCGCGTCGCTGACGGCCAATCTCGCCACCCTCTGGGTCAACCTGGACCGCATGGCCGCCGGGTACGGGGACTTCGTGATCTTTTACACGGGAGCGGAAATCGTGAACGACGGCCGGGTCGCAGAGCTCTTCAAGGTCGAAACCCAGCAGGCCTACCAGCGGAAGTTCGACGTTCCGCAGTTCGAATGGCCGCTGCCTTTCAACCACGCGCCCTATGAGCTGGCCATCTTTCTGCCGCTGGCCCGCCTTTCGTATCCCGTCGCGCACGCGGTCTGGTCCGCGTTCAACGTGGTCCTGCTTCTCGCGATCGCGTTTTGGCTGTCTCCCCATCTCGAACCGGGTTACCGGCTCCTGTTCACGGCCCTGACCGCCGCCTTCTTTCCGACCATGGAAGCGCTGAGGATGGGGCAGGACTCGATTCTGTCCACCGCGTTGCTGGTTGCCTGTTTCGCCGCCCTCAAGCGAGGGCGCGACGCCGCCGCGGGAGTTCTGCTCGCCCTCGGGCTCTACAAGCCGCAGCTGGTGTTGCCGTTTGCCGGCGTTTTTCTGGTTCAGCGCCGCTGGAAAACGGTGGCCGCCTTCGGCGTAACAGGCGCCGTGCTCGCCGCCGTCTCGCTTGCCGCGGTCGGATGGCAGGGCGCGCTCGATCTTCTATCGATTCTCCGCTCGATGCACGATTACAGTTACATCGTGAATCCGCGGAACATGCCCAATATCCGAGGGCTGCTTGAGGTCGCGCTGCCGGCTCCGGCGCTTTCCGGCGGCACGCTCGTTGCCGCGTCGTCGCTCGCGCTTTACGGGGGATGCCTCTTTTTCTGTCGGGGAACGCGAGACGCCGCCGAGCCGGGCTTCGACCTCAGATTCGCGCTCGCCATCGTCACCACGACGCTCGTCACTTACCATCTCTATTCCCACGATCTCATGCCGCTGGTGATCGCGCTCGGCATCGTCTCGGGCGAGGCGCTCGCCGGCCGCATGACAGCTCCGGCGGCCCGGTTCGGCTTTCTGGCGCTGCTGCCGATTTTCTACGTGCCGTTGGTTCCGAGCTTGCTGGTTCGCGATCGGGTTTTCGGCTGGGGCGCCGCCCCGCTGCTGCTGCTCTACGGGCTGCTCGTATCGGAGCTCGCGGCGCGCGAGCGTCCGTTGCCGCGGCCGCGTTGAGGGAGAGAGGGCCATGAGCGAGGTTCGAAAGTTTCTCGGAGGCCGCGTGGTGGTCAAGGTCGGCGACATCACGCGCGAGGCGGTGGACGCGATCGTCAACGCCGCCAACAGCTCGTTGATGGGCGGAGGCGGAGTGGACGGCGCCATTCATCGGGCCGGCGGACCGGAAATCCTCGCCGAGTGCAGGGAAATCCGGCGCACCCGTTTTCCCGACGGTTTGCCGACCGGGCAGGCGGTGATCACGACGGCGGGAAAGATGCCCGCGAAGCACGTCATTCACACGGTCGGCCCGGTGTACGGCCGCGGGGGAGAGGACAAGGCGGAGCTGCTGGCGGCCTGTTACCGCAACTCGCTCCGCCTGGCGGCCGACCACGGCCTCAAAACCGTGGCGTTTCCGGCGATCTCGACCGGCATCTACGGCTATCCGCGGGAGGAGGCGGCAAAGGTCTCTTCGCGCGCGATCGAGGAATTCTTGCGCGCCGAGCCGGCCGTGCGCGAGGTCAGGCTGGTTTTCTTCAGCCCCGAAGACGCTGCCGTCTTCGTCGCCAACCAGGCGTTTACCGAGGATTGAGCGCGCGCGGTCCCGGAAGCCGGCGGTCAGCGCCGGTAAAGCGACTTGATGAACCCGCTTTCTTCGAGCTCCTTTACGAAGCGAGAGTCGACGAAGTCCCTGGCATTGGCCTGAGCGGCTTTCGGGTTACTCGCCGCGGTCTCCTGAAGAATCAGCTGGTAGCCTTCCACGGGAGGATAGGGGGCGTCGGGGATGAAGCGCGCGTGCCAGTCCCAGGCTTCTTCCAGCACCTTGCGATCCTCGACCCGGGAGTACTTGCGCATGATCTTCAGAGTTTCTTCCTTCCGCGTCTTGTAGAAATGGATCGCCTCGACGTAGGCGCGGAGGTACCTTCGAATCAGGTCCGGACGCTCTCGCACGAGCCTGCCGGTGGTATAGAGGCCGTTCTGGGGGAACGGAATCTTCAGGTTCGCCATGTCGATCAAGGTGGGGAAACCCAGCTTTTCGGCCGTCGCCTTCCCGGCTTCGGTCGCCACCGTGAACTGGACGATCCCCTTCTGCAGCGCGACCATGCGGTCGATCGTGCCGCCGATGACTCTGAGCGTCACGTCCTTCGCCGGGTCGAGGCCCATCTTTTTCAGCCCGACGCGCAGTGCGAACTCGGCAGTGGTGCCTGCGATGTGGTTGCCGCCGATCTTCCCCTTGAGGTCCTCCGGCTTCTTGATGGAGGGATGCGCGACGAGATAGTAGGGCAGCACGTTCACGTTGCCGGCGATCGCGACGACGTCCGCTCCGGCCAGGCGAGCGCTGGTGAGACCGGGCCCGCCGCCCTCGCCGACAGGGATCTCTCCCGCCAGGATCGACTGGATCCCGCGGATGCTGCCGGAGATGAAGATCGGCGTCGCGTCGAGGCCGTGCTTCTCGAACAGCCGCGCCTCCTTCGCGATCCAGACCACGGTGGAAGAGCCCGGCGTGATGGAAATGTAAGAGGTGTTGATCTTCTCGTTCGCCGCGGACGCGAGCGAAGCGAACGAGAGCGCGGCGGCCACCAGAGCCCATCGAGCGAACGATGTCATCGCGTACCTCCGTGGATCGGTTAATGAGCGAACCCAGACGTCGTATAGCACGTTCGGTCGCGGCAAAAAAGCGCCGACCTTCCGAAAACCTTTTTTTGCGGTAAGCTTGCGGGAGATTTCGCGAGAAAGGAGAGACCATGGCAGACCGCATACCCGATCAGTTCCGAGACCTGTTTTCCAAGCCCGCCTTCGCCCATCTCGCCACGATCATGAAGGACGGAAGCCCGCAGGTCACTCCGGTGTGGGTCGACTTCGACGGCACGTACGTGCGCGTCAACACGGCGAAGGGACGCGTCAAGGACAGAAACATGCGCCGCAACAAGAAGGTTGCCCTGTCCATCCAGGACCCGGACAATCCCTACCGTTACCTGGCCGTCCGGGGGGAAGTCGCCGAGATCACCGAGCAGGGAGCGGACGATCACATCGACGCGCTCACCAAGAAATACCTGGGAAAAGAGCGTTATCCATACCGCCAGCCGGGCGAAGTCCGGGTGATGTACAAGATCCGACCGGAGCGTGTCTCGACCATGGGATGAGCGGCTAGAGCCGCCGCGCCGGACCGCCGTCCTTCAGCTTCTCGTAGGCTCTGGCGCCGACCGCCACGTCCATGATCCCGGTCCCCTGAAGCTTGTAGAGCGTGATGTCCCGGTCGTGGCGTCTTCCGGGCGCCTTCCCCAGCAGGAGGTCGCCGATCTCCCGGACGCGATCCCAGGAGAGGACGCCGTCGCGGACCGCGCGGAAAATGTCGCTTTCGTTCGCGCACACGGTCTCCTTCGACGTGATGAAGATCGCATCGGCCCGGCGCATCGTGGCGTCGTCGATCTCCCGCCGCGTTCGGGTCGCATCGCCGTTGGCGATCGAGGTCACGTGCGTTCCCTCCGGCAGGCGGCGCCCGTCGAATACCGGCGTGCGCGAATCGGTCGCCGTGATGACGAGGTCTGCGCCGTCGAGCGCTTCCTCGGGATGCTCAGCCGGCACGACGGCGATCCCCAGCTCGCGGGCCATCGACTCGGCGAAGCGGGTCCGGCTCTTCTCGTTCGGACTGAAGACCTTGACTTCTTTCAGCTCGCGAACGGCGCACGCGGCCTTGAGCTGCATTGCGGCGTGGGTGGCGCTGCCGAAGACCGCGGCCCGGCGCGCCGCGGCGCGGGCAAGATGCTTGGCGCCGATCGCTCCGGCAGCCGCGGTCCTGAACTCGTTGATCGAGCAGTCCTGAAACAGGATCAACGGTTCGCCGGTCTCGACGCTGTAGAGGATGATCGACTCATGGTGCAGCCGGCGGTCGAGATCGGTTTGCAGGTAGGCGCCCATGAAACCGCCCACCGACCCGGGCAGCAGGCCGAAGATCATGCGGTTCGGGTGGTGGATGCGCCGGCGCGGCAAGTCGAAGCCGCGCCCGCGCGCCAGCTCGCGCAGGGCTTCCTCGACCGCCTCGATCATTTCGCCGATCGACAGGATCCGGTCGATGGGGGTCCGTTCCAGATAGAGCACCGGGTTCCTTTCTTTGGGGGCGGCGCGCTCAGGATCGCCGCTCAGCACCGCAGCCGCGATTCCAGGAGGCGGGCGCAGCGCGACATGCCGTAGCTCGACAACCAGTACACCGCCGCGATGAACAGGTAGAGCTCGAACGGGCGGATCTCACGGTTGTTGACGATCTGCGCCGCCTTGGTGAGCTCCACGTACCCGATGATCGAGGCCAGCGAGGTGTCCTTGAGCAGCACGATGAACTGGGTCACCAGGGCCGGAATCATGTTGCGCAGCGCCTGGGGCAGGATGACGAAGCGCATCGCCTGGCCCCGGGTGAGCCCGGTCGCCGCCGCCGCCTCGAGCTGACCGCGAGGCACGGACTGGATGCCGGCGCGCACGATCTCGCCCAGGTAGGCCGCCTCAAAGAAGACGAAGGCCGCGAGCGCGACGCCGTACTCGGGGATCGCCCGCCCCAGCAGCTGGGGCGCGATGAACCAGAACCAGAAGATCACCATCACCAGCGGCACGCCCCGGAAGAACTCGACGTACGCCGCCGCAACAGCGCGCAGCCAGGGCGATCGCGCCAGGCGCGCCGTGCCGATTGCCACGCCGAGGGCGAAGCCCAGCCCGATGGCGGGGAGCGCCAGGCGCAGCGTGCCGCCGGCGAAGGCGCCGAGGCCGATGAAGCCCTGGAGGATGAGAAAATCGAGGTTGCGGACGACGACGTCGAGGTCCAAGCTTACAGCTCTCCCAGCCGCGCCCGCGTGGTCAGCCCGGGAATCGCGAAACGTTTCTCGAGCCGCGCCATCAGCGCCGCCACGACGAGGCACAGCGCCAGATAGATCGCGGTTCCCGCGACCAGCGCCTCGAAAGCGCGGGCCGTGTAGGCCTCGATCTGGCGTGTCTGGAACGTGAGCTCGGCGACGCCGATGGTCAGCGCCACCGACGAGTTCTTGAGCAGGTTGAGGGATTCGTTCGCCGCGGGAGGGATGATGAGGCGGACCGCGACGGGGACGATGATCCAGCGGTACGACTGCGCGACGGTGAGGCCCGTCGAGAGGGCCGCCTCGAACTGGGTGCGGGGAATCGATTGAATGCCGGCGCGGACGATCTCTGCGAAGCGTGCGCCGTGATAAACGCCGAGGGCGACGGTTCCGGCCCAGAACTCGGCGCCGTGCGCGAGGAGCCAATCCTGGAGGTTCCGCGGCAGGAGCGGCGCCGCGGCGAAATACCAGAAGAACATCCAGACCAGCAGCGGGACGTTGCGGAAGAACTCGACGTAGCCCCCCGACAGCCACCGCAGCGGCTTCGTTGTCAGCGTGCGCAGGGCGCCGGCGGCGATGCCGAGCGCCCCCGCGAGCAGCCAGGCGAGGGCCGAGAGCTCCAGCGTCGTCAGCAGACCTTGGAGCAGCCAGGCACCGGACTGGCCGGTCCAGAGCACGCTCCAGTCAAAGCGGTACGCCATCGGGCTTCATTTCGGCACCACCTGCATCTCGAGGAAGCGCCTGACCTCAGGAGCCAGCGGGTAGGGCACTTCGCCCTTCGGCCCGAACCACTTGTCGTAGAGCGCGAAATACCTGCCGGATTCGATCGCCTCCATCAGACCTAGGTTCACCGCCTGCCGGAAGTCGGAGTCGTTCTTGCGCATTGCCATGCCGTAGGGCTCGTACGAGAAAAACTCGCCGACGACCAGCCAGTCGGCCGGACGCGGAGCCTTGGCTTTCAGGCCCGCGAGCTGAACCCCGTCGTTGGCATAGGCCTCCACCTGGCCGCGGGCGAGGGCCTGAAACGCCGCCGGCTGGTCGGGAAACTCGAGGAGCTTCGCGCTCGGCACGCGCTCGCGAATGATGCGCGCGTTGGTCGAGCCCTGCTGCGCCGCCACGCGTTTGCCCGCGATCGACTGCAGCCCCTTGATCGGGCTTCCCCGCTTCACCAGGAACTGGGCGCCGGTGACGAAGAAGGTGAGGCTGAAATCGACGCTGTCGCGCCGCGATCGAGTGTCGGTCATCGTTTCCGCGATGAGGTCGACCGAGCCCGAGGTGAGCAGAGGGATGCGGGTTTGCGGCGTGGACTCTTTCTTCTCCAGCCGGATCGGCTTGCCGAGCTTTCTGGCGAGCGACGGCAGGACCGCCTGTTCCACCAGGTCGATGGAAAAGCCCACCCATTCGTTCTTCGAGTCCACGTAGGCGAACGGCGGCGAGCCGGTGCGCGTGCCGATGACCAGGACCCCCGTCCGGCCGATCTTTTCCAGCGTCGTCTGCGCGAACGCGGCGGCCGGAGCCAGCATCAGAGCCAGCAACAACCCGAGCGATCGATTCATCCGCGTCTCCTCAGTGCGTGAGAATTTTTCCCAGGAACTGCCGCGCGCGCGCCGACTTCGGGGCGGCGAAGAAACTCTCGGGGCGGTCCTGCTCGACGATCTCGCCGCCGTCCATGAAGACGACGCGGTGCGCCACGCGCCGCGCGAAACCCATCTCGTGGGTCACCACGACCATGGTCATTCCCTCGCCGGCCAGCGCGGTCATCACGTCCAGCACCTCCTTGATCATTTCGGGATCGAGCGCCGAGGTCGGCTCGTCGAAGAGCATGATTTTCGGCTTCATCGCCAGCGCGCGCGCGATCGCGACCCGCTGCTGTTGCCCGCCCGAGAGCGCGGCCGGGTAGGCGTCGGCCTTGTCGGGAATACCCACGCGCGCCAGCAGCTCGCGCGCCAGCGCCTCGGCGTCGCGGACCGCCAGCCCCTTGACGCGCACCGGCGCGAGCGTGATGTTCTGGAGCGCGGTCATGTGCGGATAGAGATTGAAGGACTGGAAGACCATGCCCACGTCGGCGCGCAGCCGGGTGACGTCGGTTTGCGGATCGGCGAGCGAGACACCGTCGACGATCACGTCTCCGGAGTCGAGCTGCTCGAGACGGTTGATGCAGCGGATGAGAGTGCTCTTGCCGCTACCGCTCGGGCCGCAGACGACCACCACCTCGCCCGCGGCGATCGCGAGGTCGATATCCTTCAGCACGTGCAGCGGGCCAAACCATTTGTTGGCGCGGCGAAACTCGATCACAGGGGTGCGGCGACGCGCGTCGGTCCGGTTGAAAAGCGCTGGTCGGCATACTATATGAACAACGGCTTTTTGCAACAGCCGCCGGACCCCGGCGCCGTCTGGCGGCCGGGGCCGTTGCGAGCCCGCCGGACGGTGAACCCACGTGGACTTCTACTTCGTGCGGCACGGTGAAGCCGCGCCGGAACAGCTGGATCCGCGTCGTCCGCTGACCGATGCCGGCCGCCGTGACGTGGAGCGCGTGGCGCGCTCGGCCGCCGCAAGGCAACTGCGCATCGCCGAAATCCTTCATTCCGGCGTTCTACGGGCGCGGGAGACCGCCGAAATCTTCGCGTTGCATCTCCGGCCGGAGAAAGGCGTGCGGCAGAGCGGCGGTTTGCTGCCTCAGGACGACCCGATGGTGCTGCGGGCCGAGCTTCAGGCCGCCGAGGAGCCGGTGCTCGTGGTGGGACATCTTCCCCATTTGGGCCGTTTGGTGGCATCTCTGGTTTCGGGCGATCCCGAGCGGCCGGTGGCCGATTTCGGCCCCGCGACCCTGGTCTGTTGCGCGCGGGAGGCGGCGCGCTGGAACGTCGCCTGGGTTTTGAGCCCGCAGACCGCGTGACGCAAGGTTGACCGGCGCGGGAGGATGGTCTAAAACGAATCAAAATCGGGGATCGAAAGGTGCACGCGCATGGCGTCGGAGACATTGACCATTATCGATAACCGGACCGGCAAACAATACGAGATTCCCATCCGCAACGGGGCGATCCGCGCCACCGACCTGCAGCAGATCAAAGTCAACGACGACGAGGGTCTGGTGAGCTACGATCCGGGTTTCATGAACACCGCCTCGTGCCAGAGCAAGATCACCTTTATCGACGGCGAAAAAGGAATCCTGCGCTACCGAGGCTATCCGATCGAACAGCTCGCGGAGAAGAGCACTTACCTGGAGACCGCCTACCTGATCTTGTACGGAGAACTGCCGAACCGCGCGCAGCTCCAGGAGTGGACGCGCAACGTCACCTACCACTCGATCATCCACGAGAACATCAAGAAGCTCATCGACGGCTTTCACCACGACGCCCACCCGATGGGGATCCTGGTGAGCACCGTGGGAGCGCTTTCGACCTTCTATCCGTCGGCCAAACAGATCTTCGACCTGCAGTCCCGGCGCGAGCAGACCTACCGTCTGATCAGCAAGATGCCGACGCTGGCGGCGTTCGCCTACCGTCACAGCCTGGGGTTGCCCTATTCGTATCCCGACAACGATCTGAGCTACACGGGCAACTTCCTCAACATGCTTTTCAAGATGACCGAGCTCAAGTATCAGCCGCATCCGGTGCTGGAACGGGCGCTCGACGTCCTCTTCATCCTGCACGCCGACCACGAGCAGAACTGCAGTACGAACGCGATGCGCGGCGTAGGCAGCTCGCACTCCGACCCGTACTCCGCGGTGGCGGCGGCGGCCGCGGCGCTGTACGGGCCGCTGCACGGCGGAGCCAACGAGGCGGTGCTGAGAATGCTGATGGCGATCGGCTCGAAGGACAAGGTTCCCGAGTTCATCAAGAAGGTCAAAGGGGGCGAGGGGCGGCTGATGGGATTCGGCCACCGCGTCTACAAGAACTACGATCCGCGGGCGAGGATCATCAAGGAGATCGCGGATCAGGTCTTCGAGGTCAAGGGGCGCAACCCGCTGCTCGACATTGCCCTGGAGCTGGAGCGGATCGCGCTGCAGGACGACTACTTCATCAAGCGCAAGCTCTATCCGAACGTCGACTTCTACTCCGGCCTGATCTACCAGTCCATGGGGTTGCCGATGGACATGTTCCCGGTGCTGTTCGCCATTCCGCGAACCTCGGGGTGGATCGCGCAATGGGAGGAGATGCTGACGGATCCCGAACAGAAGCTCGCGCGTCCGAAGCAGATCTACCTGGGCCCGGCGAAACGGGACTACGTCGCGATCGAGCAGAGAGCGTAGGGATGCCGGCTCCGCCCGAGCGCCTCAACGCAATCGGCCTCCCATCCTTTCCACGATCACCTTCAACCGCTGCCCGACCCTCAGGCGGGCGCTCGCCAGCCCGTTCAGCTGCATGAGCGCGCGAACCTCCTGGCCGTAGCGCCGTGCGATCGAAAAGAGGGTCTCGCCTCTGCGCACCTCGTGGATGACCACCCGACCGCCTGCGGGGCGGGTTTCCTGATGTCGCCGATAGGCTCGGGCGAAGGCCGCCGCGCTGCCGGTCGGGATCTTGATTCGAAACCCCGAAGGGTCCGGGGGCGTGAGGTCGTGCAGGAGCGACGGGTTCAGCTCGCGAAGCTCGGCCACCGTCGTCTCGGCCATGGCGGCCAGCGTCGCCAGGCTCATCGGCTCGTCGATCTCGACCTCTCGATACTCGAGCGGTGGCTCGTATTCGATGTCGCGGATCCCGTACTTCGCCGGATCGGCGGCGATCATCGCGACCGCGACGAACTTGGGTACGAAGTCCCGGGTCTCGTTGCTCAGGCGCGCGTTGCCGCTCAGCGTCCAGAAGTCGCTCGTTCCGCTCGACTGCAAGGCGCGATCCACGGTGCCGGGGCCGGCGTTGTAGGCGGCGGTGACGAGATACCAGCGGCCGAAATAGTCGTGCAGGTCCTTGAGGTAGGCCGCCGCGGCGCGCGTCGCCTTGACCGGGTCGCGGCGCTCGTCCACCCAGCGGTCGATCTTGAGGCCGTAATGGCGGGCGGTCGCCGGAACGAACTGCCATAGCCCGACGGCGCCCCGGGGCGAAGCCCGATGCGGAACGAAACCGCTCTCGATCAAGGCGAGATAGCCAAGCTCCTCCGGCAACCCTTCCTCGTTCAGGATCTTTGCGATCATCGGCCAGTACCGCCCCGAGCGGGCGAGCAGCTTCCGCAATTGCGCCCGGCCGTTCCGGCTGTAGTGCCTGAGGAAGTACCGGACCTTCGGGTTCCGGGTGACTGCCGACGAGAACTCGATGCGCCGGCGGTCGGGCGGCTGCCCGAGGGCTTTGTCGATATCCTTCCCCAGGAGCTCGACCAGGCTGTCCACCTGAGGCGCGTGCGGCCGGCGCGCCCTGGCGGCGCCCTCGGCCGCGGGCACGCGGGTGCTCGGAGAATGTACGGGCCGTTGCGCGCGCGGCTCCTCCGCCGGCGCCTCTGCGGGGAGCGCCTCCAGCGTGGTTTCGCGCACCGCTTGCGGTTCGGCGATCAGGGCTCGCTCGGCCTCTGCGGGCCCGGCGGCGGACCTTTCACCGCCCACCGGCCGCTCGGGCCGCGCGCGATTCGCACCCTCGTGACCGAGCGTGGCGCACCCCAACGTTCCAAGAAGGGCCAGGGGAAGGAAAAGAATGCTCTTGCCGATCTCCATAGCGAAAAAACGCGAGCTGCCGGACGTTACTCGAATACGCCGGGAGATGCAAACGGAGGGTCCGGCGATCCCGTCTGGCTACGGCGCCGCGTGAAACGGCTTGACAACCCGCGATCGAAGTCAATAAATCTCTGGCCGTGGAGGGATGGCCATGGGAAAAAGACTCAGCGCAACGCTCGTGTTCCTGCTCGTCGCCACGGTGGCGCCGCTTTCGGGTGCCGAACGGTCCAAGTACCCGCAGCCGCGGTTCCCGTCTTATCTCAGACCGCCGAAATCCATCGAGGACGTCATGCCCTACGCCCGTGCGGCCGTGAGGCAGACGGGAGGAAGGACCCCGCTCGGTCTCGTCGAAAAAGGCCAGACGGTGGCAATTTTCACCGAACCGACGGCGGACGAAATGATCCTGCAGGCGATCCGGCGCGCCTATGAGGAACGCGGAGTCAAGGTACAGATGGTTCCCGAGCATCAGCTCCTCGGCGTCAGCAAGGAGCAGGCGGTCAAGGCGGTCAAGGCGAACCGATGGTTTACCGCCGAGCACGGCTACATGGAGGCGCGAGCCTGGATCCTCCAACGCTTCAGCGACCCGGAGATCCCGAAGAGATGGCTCAAGGAACGCCGGCCCGACCTTTACCGGGCGGTGTTCGAGAAGGAAGAGCAGAGTTCCAAGGAGTTGATCGACCTGGGGCGGCGGTTCGGCGGGAAGAGCGTTGCCGAAGCGATCGTCAGGTACCTCGACCAGCACAAGGAGGTCAACGCCGTTTTCTGGCGCCGGGGCGGACGCACCGTGACGCGCAGGAGCATCGAGCCGCACGGCAGCAAGTTCTACGGCAACTTCATTTTCGACAACCGCTACGAGCTGATGAACAAAGCGGCGACGTTTCCCGGCGACATCTGGAGGCTGGCCGAGGAGCGTGTGATCGAACCCCTGGCATGGGCCGATCGTGTGGAAGTCAGCGACCCCGAGGGCACCAGCTTCGCTTTCGAGCTCGACGAAAAGCAGGCAAAGGCCTGGGCCGAGGGGGCCTATCAGCAAGGCCACCTGTTCATGTTCCCGCACCAGGCGACAGGGCGATTCCCCTATTCTTCCGTGGACTATCCCGCCTTCACGAAGAAGTACAATCCCCGGTTCCTCGTCAAGGTCAACGGCGTGTTCGCCGGCACGAGCAACCATACCGGGTCCTTTCCCCGCATCGAGGTGCGCGTGAAGGACGGTTACGTGACCGAGGTGAAGGGCGGCGGGATCTACGGCGAGCTGTGGCGGGAATTTCTCAAATATCCCAAGATCAACGAGCTTACTTACCCGTTCCACGACCAGCCCGGTTACTGGTGGCTCTACGAGGCGGGCATGGGTACCAATCCAAAATTCTTCAGGCGTCCCGACGAGAACGGGATGGGCGTCAACACCTCCGAGCGCAACAACGCCGGGGTGATTCACTGGGGCTTCGGATTGCGCCTCGATCACGGCCCGGACAAGGCGGTCGAGTCCAAGGAGTGGATGGACTTCGCCAAGCAGCATGCACTGCCGAACGATCACTGGTGGCACATCCACAACACGCTTCCGACTTATCGGGTGAGGGTGCGCGGCACGAAGAACACCTGGATTACGCTGATCGACAAAGGGGAAGTGAACGCGCTGAAGAGCCCGGAGATCCGGGCCCTGGCTTCCCGCTACGGCAATCCCGACGAGGTCTTGAGCGACGACTGGTCGCCCTACATCCCGGGGATCAACGCCCCCGGCAGATTCGAGGACTACGCGCGGGATCCCTGGAAGACGTTTGCAGAGGTCATGCGCAAAATCGAGGCCGGGACGTTCGAATACTTCTACCCGGCCATGAAAGGCCGCAGGTGATCGCCGAGACTCCCTGAACGGGACCGGCGAGAGCCGGCCCTCGAGCGCTGCTCCGTGTTCCTGCTCCTGCGACTCGCACGAATCGTCGGCAAGCGAGCTTTTGTCGCTTTCGGCGTCGTCACGCTTCTCGTATCGGGTTTGCTCGCCGCGATCAATCTCGCCTCCCACCATGCGCTGAAGCTCTACGTCGAGGACCAGCTCTCCCGCCTGTCGTGGGACATTGCGCTCTACCAGACGACGGACTTCTCCGTCTCCGCGGAAGTGGCGGCGGAGCTGAAGGAGATCGGCGGTATCCGGCGGGTCGAGAGCCTCACGTTCCTGCGCTCGAAGCCGCCGCCCGAGGCGATCCTGATCGTCGACGGCAAGCCCCTTGCAGCTCCTTGGGTGTCGATTCTCGCCGCGACCGACCTGAATCTGCTGCCGCCCGAAGCGCGGCCCCCCGGAACGGAGCCGGATGCGGCGTTTCTCGCCCTCGTCGGCCCGGAGCAGCACATGGGCAAGGCCTACCTCGCGCTGCAGGGGGCCCGGCGGTTTTCGGTGCGGGTGTACTCCGACCGGAAGAAAATCAGCGCGGGGCTGTTCGAGCTCCCGCTGCGCGGCGTGGTGCGCCTGGAGCGGTCCGATATCAATCGCT